>NZ_JAVSNJ010000003.1:0-244970 GCF_032144095.1 Sphaerochaeta sp. PS | reverse complement strand
AAAAAGCTGACTTCGGTCAGCTTTTTTTATGCCATTCGCCATGGGAATTTTTTCCCTTTTACTGCTATGCTTGGAAGGGCATATGAAGAACCTGAAGAGACACCAATACATACTGATCAGCATCGTAGGGCTCATCATCATTGCCCTGCTGATGGTTGCTATCACCTTTTTCAGGCTGACACACACAAAGGTCTATGAACAGGTCTCCCAATACACCGAGCAGTTTGAGCTTCCCCAAGCGAGCTTTGACCTGCCCAAGGCCGTTGAAGAGCACAAGGCATTTACCATGGAATATCCTTCCGATGGGAAATTCACCATCCTCTGGGGAACAGACTTCCATCTCAGGCGTGGGCCGTTCTCAAACCGCAAAAAAGTATATGCCCTCCTGGAAAAGGCCTTTGCCGAGACCAAACCGAACCTCACGGTAATCTCAGGGGACCTGTTGTTCAGCCTCGATGCCAAAGCGATGCTCCAGGAATTTGCCCTGTTCATGGAGGAGCACCAACAGTACTGGGCTTTCGGCTTTGGCAACCATGACGGCGAATATCGTTATGACAGGGTAGCCCTTGGCACAATGCTTGGCTCCTATCCCCATGCCCTCTTCAGCAGAGGGGAAGAGTGGGTGTTGGGGGAGAGCGACTACACGATAGCACTCACCCAGGAAGGGAAACCCGTACAGGCAATCATGATCCTGGACTCCCATGACCACCGTCTCTATGCGACGGGAAAAGGGCCTGACTATATCTATCCATCCCAGATTGCCTGGTACCGTTGGGTAGCTGAGGGCCTGGAGGATGTGCCCCTCTACACATTCCTCCATATTCCATTGCCAGAATACCGCTTGATGTGGGATAGTGGAAAGGCAACAGGGGTCATGTTGGACAGGAAGGTCAACACCCCCTGGGAGAATACCGGCCTATTTCAGGCCATGGTCGAGACAGGCACTACAGTCGCAGCCTTTAGTGGCCACGACCATCTCAACGATTTTTGGGGAGTTTGGGAAGGAATAGAGCTACACACAGGACGAAGCGCAAGCTACGGTTCCTACGGTACGAAAAACCACGCAAAAGGGATCAAGACCCTCACTCTGCATAAGGATGACCCTACAAAACTTGAGGTTCACACCTATACCGTTGACGATTGGCATCTCTGATACCGCTTATAGGAGGTTTGCATGCAACATGAGATCACCAAGGCAGTGCCCCTTCTCGATGAAAAGGGACATGTCCAGGAGCAAGGTTGGGCGAGAAGGCCCTTCTGGCACTATTCGAGGAAAGCCATCAAGGCATCCAAGCTCACCATCAAGGAGTGGGACTACTACGCCTTCATAAACCAAGCCCAGGGCTATGCGATCACCGCGACAGTCAGTGACCTGGGGTATGCAGCCCTATTTGCCATCTCCTACTGTGACTTCGCC
Source organism: Sphaerochaeta sp. PS (assembly GCF_032144095.1). NCBI lineage: Bacteria > Pseudomonadati > Spirochaetota > Spirochaetia > Spirochaetales > Sphaerochaetaceae > Sphaerochaeta > Sphaerochaeta sp. PS. The sequence goes on along the minus strand of NZ_JAVSNJ010000003.1, from coordinate 243,553 downwards.
AGGAAGGCGTGTGCCCAGACCGATGCAATCATCTTCTTCCCTCTGGGAAAGATCGGCCTAAGCCCCTCTTCGACAGAGGATAGCCAGCTTTCCTGGGCAAACAAGGACCTGCGCTTCGCATTTGTGAAAAAAGGGGAAGAGAGGCACCTGTTGTTTGCATGTCCCGCCCTGGTCCTCCCCGATGGCTCTGTTGGCCTGGATGTCAATGTGACACTGGTTCAGAAACAGGAGATGGAAAGCATCAACATCGCCACCAGCTGGAAGGAGAACCGCAAGGCCTTCTATCTCAACGAAAAAGTCAACTGCATGCCAGTCCGTGGTACCATCCGCCGGGGAATGGAGAAAGAGAATCTCCTGTTGGGAGAGGCTTGGGCTGTCCTGGATTGGGGGCGTGGAAGATGGACATACCAAAACCGGTGGTTCTGGAGTTCTGCATCGGGCCTTGTTGAGAATGTGCCATTTGGCTTCAATTTGGGCTATGGATTCTCTGACCGAACCCCTGCAAGCGAAAACGCCCTCTTCTATGATGGTGTCGTCCATAAGCTAGACGAGGTGACTTTCCATATTCCTGAGGGCGATTACCTCCTCCCCTGGACTTTCACTTCGACCGACAATCGCCTGAACCTCCAGTTCCAACCTGCTGCAGACAGGGCCTCCACCACAAATTTCCTCCTGGTCAAGTCGATCCAACATCAGGTATTCGGGTATTTTTCGGGAACGGTTGTGCTCGATGACAAGACAGAACTTACCCTCTCCCAGTTTGCGGGCTTTGCAGAGGATGTCTTCAATAGATGGTAGGAAAATGAATTATTAAAATGCGTTTGTCTTGAAACAACTTTTGTAATTGTATAGACTGGTCCGACATATATGTATTTCGCGGCTGTCCAATACTCATGCAGCCATTTAAATATCAGGAGATCCATGTCAGACTTAACAAACTTTGCGGAACTAGGACTGTCCGCACAAACTATCGCTGCGCTCAAGGCCAAGGGCTTTGAGGAACCAACCAAGATTCAGTCAGCGTGTATTCCGCTCCTTCTCAAGGACCAAGTAGATGTAATCGGCCAGGCACAAACAGGTACAGGAAAAACTGCAGCCTTCGGCCTTCCCATTCTAGAAATCGTAGACGCCTCTGCATACCAGGTTCAGGCACTTATCCTCGCACCAACAAGAGAGCTCGCTGTCCAGACAGCTGAGGAAATAAACTCCCTCAAGGGCGACCGCCATTTGGAGATTGCTGCCGTATACGGCGGTGCTTCCATGGAACTGCAGCTTCGCAAGCTCCGTAGGGGTGTGCATGTTGTAGTCGGAACCCCAGGACGTATCCTCGACCACCTCAGAAGGGGTTCCCTCAATCTGGAACACCTGAAGTTTGTTGTCCTCGATGAAGCCGACGAAATGCTCGACATGGGCTTTGTGGAGGATATCGAAGAGGTCCTCAAGCAGACACCCGAAAACAAGCGCATGCTCTGTTTCTCTGCCACCATGCCTGCCCCGATCCGTAGGCTTGCAGAAAAGTTCATGAGAAATCCTGAACACGTACAGATAGCAGCCGACTCGGTGACCAGCAGCCTTACCGACCAGATCTTCTTTGAGATACGGGAATCTGACAAGCTCGAGGCTCTTACCAGGGTCATCGACATGGAAGAGAGCTTCTATGGCCTCATCTTCTGTCGTACCAAAATACAGTGTGACGAGCTTAGCCGTCAGCTATCGGAAAAAGGGTACGATGCAGAGCCGCTTCATGGCGACCTCTCACAAAAACAGCGTGAGCTTATTCTCGGCAAGATGCGTGACCACTCCATTAGCATCGTGGTTGCCACTGACGTAGCAGCCCGAGGTATCGATATCCAGGATCTTACCCACGTAATCAACTTCTCCCTACCCGAAGACACAGAGGCCTATATCCACCGTGTCGGTCGTACAGGAAGGGCTGGCAAGAAGGGTACTGCAATTACCTTTGTTGCTCCCCGTGAGTTCAAGCGTTTCTCCTTTATCATGAAAATGACAAAGTTTGACATCCGCAGGGAATCCGTGCCAGATGCAAGGGATATCATTGACATCAAGCGTTCAAGGATCCTTGCCACCCTGACAGACCTTGCTGAAAAGCACTCAGACAACGATATGTTCATTCCCCTTGCCCAGCAGCTGCTGGAAGGCAATGACCCTGAACAACTTGTAGCATCGTTACTTGAACACTTCTATCGTGACCAGCTTGATGTCTCCAAGTACCAGTCCATTGGCGGAAGCCAGAGGTCCAGGGATGACCGTGGGGATGACCGCCCAAGCACCCGCTATACCGAAGAGGCAGGCTTTACCCGCCTGTTCATCGCCAGGGGACGCAAGGATGGTTTGGACAAGAGACAGCTCATCGACTACCTTATGGAACAGGTCGGTGCTGAAGACAGGGATCTGCAGGATGTTTCGGTTCGGGACAACTTCTCCTTTGTCTCTGCCCCCGCCGAAGTAGCAGAGAAGATCATCCAGGCTTTCTCTGACAGAGGCTCAGAAGGCAGGCCGCTCATCACCAGGGCCAAGCCAGACAACCCCAATGGGAAGAACCTCTCAGGAAGGACCAGAAGTGATCGTTTTGAGGATCGCCCCTATCGTGACAGTCGTCCCCGTAGCGGTGGCTATGACCGCCCCCGTACTCCGAGACGCCGGGAAGACAGTGATTTCCAACCCTATGGTCGTGATACACGCCAAAGTGAAGAGAGTCGCCCTTCCTATGATGATCGTGAGAGGTTCAGCTCCCGACCCCGCTCCTCGAAGAGCAACACCTCCTCCTTTCCGAGGAAAAGTGGCCCTTTCAAGAAGCGCTATAATGACTAACTGATCAAAACCCCCTAATCCTCAACTGGTTAGGGGGTTCTTCTTTTCCAAAATTCCATCCACAAAGAGAATACTTGGGTTCCATTTTCTCTTCTAGCTATGGTATGATGACCCTTGAGAGTCTCTCCAACTCTTGGTTGAAACCCTTCAGCCAAATCCTCTAAGAGAGCTGCTTGTTAGGAGTACCATGAAATTCGATGCCTTGTCTTTCGTTGGAAAGCATAGCAAAACCACCTTGATATGCATTGCCATCATTACCCTATTTTTCCTCTACCATGCAGTGTCACTTGAACTCAGTGGCGATTATTCAGACCTGCTCTATCAGATAGAGGACACCACGGTCTTTGAAGGTGGTGTGGGCCAGATTCCTTCCACACAGCAAGGTTCCGATACCAATCCCATCACCCTCGATACCCAGGTGCTCAACGCCAATGGACAGCTGCGCGCAAGTGTAGAGCCCCCACTTGTCCAGGATCAGGAAACTGAGGACTACCCCTACACCTCTTCCTATCTTGTGATGGTAGAATCGAAAAACCTCTATACAGCCGAACATCTCTCCCTCATTGAAAAGACCATGGCAGAACTGAGTGCAACCAAGGAGTTGAGTGAAAGCTCCTCCGTACTCAACTTTGTCACCCTGGAAAAACGAGGCACGCGCCTGACAAGTGTCCCCTTCGCCCCGAACCAAGGCAGGGCTCTCTGGACAGATGAGGAGGCGGCCATCCTGAAAGCCAGGGTTGCACAGGACCCGATCATCAAAAACTACCTGGTCAGCGAAGACATGACCTGCATGCTGTTCTCCTTCCAGACCTCCTCCCTTACCGAAGCCAGGGAGAAGGAACTCTCGCTCATGGTGCAGGATCTCAGGGATGCTGGCTTGTTGGTATACATCAATGGGAGCGCCGTAATATACAACCGCCTGATGTACTATCTGAGCAGGGACCTCAATACCCTGCTGGGGCTCTGCGCCCTTGCCATCCTGTTGGTCTACTACTTGAGCTTCAAGGCAAAGCGAAGCATGCTGCTGCCTTTCTCGATGTCAGTGATAGGCATCATATGGACATTCGGGACGATGAAGCTGTTGGGATACGCCCTTACTGTGGTAAATATCGTCACTCCGTGCATGGTCTTGAACCTTGGCTCATCCTATGCCATCCATGTAATCGGTGAGTACTATGCAGACTATACCAGCGGGATAGACTCAATAGAATCCACAAAGAAAATCCTGAAGACCATAGCCTTTGCCTGCATCACCACGGTAATCGGGTTCCTGAGCCTCCTCTTTTCCAAGACCCCCGCCCTCAGGGAGTTTGGCATCACTGTAGGCCTTGGAGTCACCTACTGTGCAATCCTCTCCGCAACCTACCTTCCTGCCCTTCTCTCCTTGGTATCACCCCCCAAGCCCCTGCAGCTGGAAACCTACAGCCAGGGATACCTGGCACAGGCAGTACACTTTACCGGCAACCTTGTGCTGCGATGGTGGCCACTGTTTGTAGTCGTCTGGATGGTGGTGATAGCAGGGTTCTTCATGACGAAGGACCTGATCCGCATCAACACAAACTATATGTCCTATCTTCCGGCAAAGGATAGTTTTGGAAGGGATTCCAGCCACTTTGCGGAAAGGATGGGTGGTGATGCCCCTTTTGTAATCACCATAACAGCCCCGGACCAAGAGAAGAACTTCTTTTTGCAGAGCAACAATCTCTCCAAGGTTTACCAATATGAACAGGCGGTATTGCTCCAGAGCAGTGATGTCAAGCAGATCATCTCCTTTGCCTCCTATGTAAGCTTTGCCAACAAGGTCTATAGTGGTGAGGATGGCATACCCACCTCTTCTGGATTGCTCAACCTGCTGAGCAGGATGGTCATCCTGATGAACAACCAAAGCAAGGCTGACCTGAGCGCAATCCTCAATGAGGATGCTTCTCAGATCTCGCTGTTCATCCAGAACTACGATTCAGTCGATGATGACCTCATGACAGTCGCCAGTGCAGCCAGGGTGGAAAAGGTCCTCCAGACAAATCTTCCCCTTCTCCCCCAAGGCACACAGCTGATCATCAGAGGGGAGCCCAATGCATCGCTGCGATTCTCCAACATGCTGCTCTCCGACCAAAAGAAGAGCACCTACATCAGTTTCCTCCTGGTATTCCTCGTTGTGTTGGTGGCATTCCTCTCCCTTTCCCAGGCACTCTTCTCCCTTATCCCCATCCTGACGGGAGTAATGGCGAACTATATCTTCATGTATCTGTTTGGGATCCCCTTCGATATGATAACGGTTACCTTTGCCTCTGTGGCTGTAGGGGCAGGGATAGATGACGCCATCCACTTCCTCTTGCGCTACAAGAACAATCTCGCTCGGTATGACCTTCCTGTACCAGAGGTCATCTCCATCACCATCACCGAGACAGGGAGGCCGATCATACTGACTACCCTCTCCATCATAGCGGGGATGCTGATGTTCCTCTTTGCCTCATATACCCCTGTCCGGTATTTTGGAAGCCTCATGAGCATAGCCTTGCTCAACTGCATGCTTTCCACTCTCCTGATCATGCCTTCCTACATCATTCTTGTTTCTAAGATACAGAACCGGATACGAAGAAAACCTACGCTCGGCATCTAGCAAAAACCAGTTGCTTCCCTCCCTTGTCGAGGGTAGTATGGGCAAAAGAGTACATCATAAAGGAATACCAATGATCGGAGCATTTTTATATGTCGATGCAGGCAAAGGACACTATGTCCCAGCAAAAGCCTTGGCCGAAAGTATGGAAAAGAGAGGCCATAAGGCTTTGGTTGAGGATATGTTCCTGGCATGCAACTCCCCTTTTTGGGCATTCTACTGCAAACGGGAATGGCGTTTCATGCTCAGGCACCCCAAGATCGAAGGTATCTACCACAGGGCGCATGACACCAAGCTCATAGCTGCCCTCTTCCGGTTTCTCTCCACACATATGCATCTCAAAAAGGATTTCTTGGCCTGGTACAATCTGAACACCCCCGATTTCATTGTCTGTACAAACTTTCTGGGAGCGAATGTCATCACACCCATCGTCCAGAAGCTCAGGTTGGAGATCCCCGTCTTCTCCTATGCCGCCGATGCCTTCAACAACCCCACCGCAGGCTTCAACAAGAGGCTGGACCTCATGTATATCCCTACCTTTCTGGGTAGGGACCTGCTGATCAAGAAGGGTCATCCAGAGGATCGGGTGAAGGTCTGCCCATTCCCACTCAAGAGTTCCATCCAGAACCTCAAGGTACTCAGCAAACAGGAAGCAAGAAGGCTCCTCAACCTCAAGGAGATGTTCACCATACTCCTGAATTTTGGGGGTGAGGGCATCGGCAATACCGAGTTTGTCTATGAGGTTGCCAGAAGGGGCCTCCCCTGGCAGGTGGTTGTAGTTGGGAAACTCACAGCTTTTACGAAGAAAAGATTCGCTTTTTTCCAGAAACAATACCCTGACTTCTCTCTCCACACCCCAGGATTCATTGACAATATCGGCGAGTACATCTATGCCTGCGATGTCCAGGCTGGCAAGGCAGGAGCCAATGCCCTTATGGAGAGCATGGCGCTCGCCCGGCCTTTCCTGGTATCGGACCTGCTGTTTGCTGCACGTGACACCACAACATTCCTGAACAGGTATCAGGTAGGATGGTGTGAGAACAAGACTGCAAAACAGGTAGACATCCTTCAGCAATTCTATGGCGACAAGGAAGAACAGGACCAGATGAAAAAACGATTTTCTGCACTCCCCCTTCGTTTCAACAGCGATGCCTTTATGGATGATATCTATGAGGAGGTAGAGAAATGGAAAACTGCAAGGACGAGCCCCTCCGCACAAATAGGATAAGCTTCTTCAGCCAACCCTTGCCGTTAGCTCTCATTTCGCATATTCTACAAGCATCATGAAGATAGCACTGTTATATGTGGATGCAGGAAAAGGCCATATCACCCCTGCCAAGGCGCTCTCTGACGCCTTTGAGGAACTTGGTCACACCACTGTAGTCTCAAACCTCCTGTTGGAGGCATGTAACGCTCCAGTGGTCAATTGGATGAGCAAGCACAACTGGAGAATGATGCTCCATTTCCCCCGTGTAGAGACATTTGTAAACCACAAGACGGACTCTTCCTTCAATACCAGAGTTCTGCGGTTTCTTTCCACCCACTCCCATGGCCCAAGGGATTTCAAGCGATGGTATGAGGCAAACAAGCCTGACTGTATCGTGGTTGCCCATTTCTTGGCAGCCAATATGATAAAACCCATGGTTGACAAACTGGGCTTGCAGATTCCCGTATTCGAATATGCAGCAGATGTATTCTTTACCCCAAACATTGGCATCAGCGGAAAGCTCGACAAGCTCTACATCTGCACCAGACTGGGGAAGGAACTCTCCATTGCACAGGGTCAGCCTGAGCATACCATCTCCCTCTGCCCGTTTCCCCTGAAGAAGGCCATGATGGGCCTGCAGCCCCTGAGCAAGAGCGAGGCCCGCTCAAAGCTAGGGTTGGCTGAAAAGTTCACCGTCCTGCTCAACCTAGGGGGAGAAGGGATCGGGACTGCTGAATTTTTGGAAGAGGTCCATAAAAGAAAACTGGACTGGCAGATCATTGCCGTTGGGTTGCTCAGTACCAGCACCATGCTGCGCTACAAGCTGTTCAAGGAGATACATCCACACTTCTCCCTCCACACACCAGGGTTTGTGGATAATATCCATGAGTATATCTGCGCCTGCGATGTGCAGGCAGGAAAGGCAGGAGCCAACGCCCTTATGGAGTCCCTCTTTCTCAAACGTCCGTTCCTCGTTTCGAACCTGCTCTATGCGGCCCTCCCGACAAAGGAATTCATGAACCGGCATAAGGTAGGCTGGACTGAGGATTCCGTAGTGAAACAGGTCAATATCCTCCAGGAGTATGAGCAGGACAAGGAGGAACAGGAAAGGATGCAGCAGAGGTTTGCCCACCTCCCCCTCACCTTCGACAGCATAGCATTCGCCCAGATGATCCTCTCTGACACCAATGCGTATTACGGGAAACTGGCAGGAAAAGAAGAGAGTGCAAGGGAAGAGAAGCTTCTGGATTTATGAGAAATCAGAAGGTGTACCCTACCCCCATATAGAGCTGGATGTCATAGGTAGGGGTCCAGTCTGCAATTCTAGCCAAGAGGTCGAGCCCAGCATGGGCTTCCCAGCCCTCAGAAAATGAGGTGGAACCGGAGATGCCTGCATCGATGTAGTGCGTTACACTTCCGGAAGGCGTTCTTTTGGGCATATCCAGCTTCCAGGGGCTATCCAAGGCCATAGCCCCATGGGCCATGTAGAATAGGGTTCCTTTGACAGACCAGGCACCGTACTCTTTGTAGCCTACCTCCAGGTTCCCTACAATGGCGTCACCTCCATTGCGATATCCCAGAAATTCCTGGTCGTAGATCAGCTGGTCTGAAAACCACCGTCTGAGCGCAACGACAAAGTTAAGGGAATCAAGCCAATCACTGTCGGTCTGAGACGTATTTCCATCAACGCTTCGCAGATAGAGGTAGGGGTCGGTATAGACACCTTCCAACGATCCATAGAGAATTCCTTTGGACAGTGGGGATGCATATGCAAGGCCTAGCATGTACCCAAGGCCATCGGGGTGCCTACCAGAGGTGAGATTCCTCTCCACAGATCCAAACGCCAGCTCATCGACTGCAAATTGGGCATACATATTCCAATGGGGAATGATGGCAACATCCATTTCCATCGAGGCGATGGAGTTGGTATCACTGCGAATGAAGTAGTTGTGATAGAGCATCATGGGATTGAGTACCCTGAGGTCAAGTGCACCGTTCTTGGGCTGGTACATAAGACCTTCACTTAAGACAAACCCTACTTTCCCTCCAAACAGCCTCCATTCAAGCCTGTGGCCCATGAACATTTTCAATCCCTTCAAAGGTCGCCCCTGTCTGTATCCCCCAGGAACATCTGTCTCCCAAATTTCGTCAGGATGGGGGAAAAATGAGGTTACAAAGGTAAATTTGAAGGTATCGCCATACGCCGTAAAACGTCCTTGGTTATGATATTGCACATGGTCGCCTAGCATGAAGTTTCCTGTCATCCCAGGTCCCCATGAAAGCTTGTCACGCCCAACTTCCAAAAGCCAGCCCTCCCCACCCCATGCTGAAAAGGCACGATAGGGAATGTTGGCATCAAGTTGTGTAAGGCCCTGCAAGCTATTGGTAAAGGTGGATTCTCCATACAGGGAGGAAGCCCCTGAGGTAGGAGAATTCCCTCCATCATACTTTCCTGCTGTAAGGGAGAACTCTGCAAAACTGTAGAAGTGCTGAGAAACAACAATTTCGAGAGGGACGGAGAGCAAAGGCCTCCGGCTAGCATGGTTATACTTCCAATCGTCATCACTCGTATAATTGGTAGTATTGGTATGGAGGTACCCCTCTACAGCAACAGTTGCTCCAAGGGAGAATGAGGGCTTGGTTTCAGAAAGAATAGTGAGCGCATACTGATAGGTTGCCCTGGAAGCGGGGCTAAGAGCATACCCATCGAGGCGATGCAACATCATGAGAAGCTCATCACCGCTCCAAGGCCCTGCAGACGAGGGCATGGCAAGCCCTTCTATGGTATAGAGCTGTCTAAGAGCCTGATATACAGGAGTATCTACAGGATAGACTGTTGTTGCGTTGGCATACAATGACGAGAGAGAGAAGAGAAGCAAAGAGACCCCTAGTATGGAGATTATCCTTCGCGTTGCTATCCTTCTAGAAGAACATCCCCATGCCAATGAAGAGTTCAAACTCAATCTCGGTAAACTTAATCTCATTATCTATAGCTTTCCTTACACTTGAAAGATTAAAGCCCAAGGAGCCTCTGATTGGGTACGAGGGAAATTTGTTGACAATTGCCCAGCCGTCCAACCCAGCTGTGGAGAGAATGATTGGCTTCTCAAGATTTTCTGGATTTGGGAAGATTCCAATGTCGACAAATGGACTCGCATAGGACTTTGCAAAGCCGAAATCAATGAAGGTGGTAGTCAGGTTCATGTTGATGATGGCACCATATTCCCGTAGGCCTTCCAACCCCAAATCCTCAATGGTACTGGTAAGGTATCCTCGCAACGAATCGGCAATGGTTTCTTCTTCGTAAAGGTCCTTGCCTTTAGGGTCGGCAATAAAGCCTGTAACCTGGATGGAGGGATTAAACCAGCTGGTAACAAAGGGAAACCATTTGACAGTACTTTCCACAGACCAGGAGGTCTTGGTAGCCCAATATTCATCCTGGGGATAGAGATCCGCCAAGTAAGTAAGGGAGAAACTAGCACCTTTTCTGAAATTCCCGTGCCAGTTGATATTTGATTTGCTGACAGAATTGGTAAACAAATAAGAGTACGGTACAGGGTTTTCCATTGGCGAATAGTGGAGGGTCGGCGCAACGGAGGTTGACCAGGAAAGGCCAAAGGGAAGGGAGAACCCTGTGCCAAGGCTAGCACCCACATTCATGTAGTCAAACGTATCTGAGTCTGTAACTGCTTCAGACTCCATAAACAGCCTGAAGTTGAGAGGGTGACCGAAAAAGGTCAGGTCAAGTTGCTCAAGATAGGTGTAGGTATAGAGCCTTGTAAGGCCCTCATAATACCTGATCTTATTGGTAAGGGAGAAGAGGCTCTCATTTTGCCGGAATGGTCCAAGCGTCCATTGAATTCCAGCTTCTTCAGGATTCCAGGTGGAAAAATCTGATGAAGGTGCAAAATATCCCCAGGGTGAGATGTTAAGATTTGCACCAAAGATTTTTACATCGTCCCAATCGAGGGAAAAATCAAAATCGCCAGGATCTGGACTACCATTTTCGCGGAAATAGTTGAACGAAAACCCCAGGAAAGACTTGCCAATAGGGAGCGAGGATATTTTGAGCTCCACAGCATCTTGTCGTTTGTCCCATCCTGTGAGCCCCCCATTCCCCTGGGAAACAGTACCGCTGATGTACAGATCGCTGAAGGAGCCAAAAAGGTTCTTGTCGTACATCTTAACCCCAAGGCGGAGGCCGACTGTATCATTATCAAACTTGGGATAAGGGATTATGAGAAAGGTTGCAGCATCTTCAACGGTGAATTTTGCAACGTAGTAGGCTTTGCCCTTGCTGTAGGAATCCAATGAATACGCAACCTCTACGTCAGTAAAAATTCGTTTGTTGAGCAGTAGCTGTTTCTTGTCAAGGAGGGCGTCCATCATGGCTTGTTCTGTCAGGAAGACAGGGTCGCCACCAGCGGGTACAACCACACTACGCAAGGCAAAATCCTTGGTCTTCCCTTTCACGGAGAATTCATAGTCTTGAATTATATATTCGGAGACCTGGTCAGTTGTCACCAAAGGCTCCCCAGCAAAGAGAGCCGAAATAGAAAGGAGAAACAGCAGGCAAAGAATGCCTCTTTTTTGTGAGAGAATCTTCATGTCACCTCAGCCAACATACCGCTATACTCAAGACTTATCCGTTGCATACTAGATATTTTCCTAGGATGTGTCAAGAAAACAGGGCTATACTCTATACTCAAAGGTATTTTTCATACACTTTAAGCAGAAGTTACTATAGATACCACACGCATTTCCTAATAAAATTACCGCAAAGCCTTATAATAGTACAACATCACTGCCTACAAATAATTACAAAAACTCTGGATTGTCAGGAAACTAGTGCCGCAAAGCCCCATATTTTCTAAAGCCGTTCAGTGTATAGGAGATGAAATATCTACTTGCAGTACAAAGATTCAGTTTAAGGAATCTCCGATAGACTATCCATCGGTCTTTTGCAGCCTTTGCCTTATTCCCCGACCGGTTCTGTTCGTAGATCCTGTAGCGAACCAGCACATCAGCAACTCCTACTGCCTTGCGCCCAGCCTGGAAGAGCGTAAGCCAGTACACCATGTCCTCATGGGAGTAGGAACCATCCATGGTAAACTGTTTGCCTAACTGGGCCTTCATCACAACACTCGAGCACAGGATGAAGTTTTCCTTAAGAATTTCCTGAAGGGTACAGGTGGAGGGAACCATCTTAGGCTTTCCTATGGCCAAGGAATCCTTATCAATGAACGAGTAGCTCGAGTAGGTGAAATCCCCTTCCCCTTGTTCAAGGATGGCGATTTGTTTTGCAAGCTTTTCAGACTCCCAGATATCATCGCTGTCCAAGAACGCAATATATTCCCCCGAAGCCTGAGAGAACAGATAGTTGCGTGCATTTGCTACTCCCCCATTCTGTTCCAGGGAGAACACCTTGATACGTGAATCCTGCAGGGCTAGGTCCTTGAGGACAAAACCTGTGTTGTCTGTCGAAGCATCATTGGCAATGAGTATTTCCAACGAATCGTAGGATTGCCCTAAGGCAGACTCAACGCTTGCCCGAACTGTTCGTTCACAGTTGTATGCGGGGATCACAACAGAACAAAGCTTCTTGCACTCAGCCATAGAGCAATTCCTCCAACCTTAGAAATATATTTTTGTACCTACCGTCACCACATTGTCATAGGATGGACCATTCCAAGACAGGAACCCCACAGTATTTTTGCCATCGAAGGTTTTTCCCGCCGAATTTCCCCGTTCCCAAAGAGTGGTAAACCGGTATTCCAGGGAGACTTCGATAGGCATCTGGGCAAATTTCTTGGCTACCTGCAGCTCAAGAGTCAGTGCATGTTCAAAGGTATTGGCCCAAAAATCTTTGGGATTATAGGAACTTATGTCACTATATTTTACGAATTGCTCAACGGTGTACCCATACTGGCCACTACGGACCTGGTACTTTACCACAGTCTGGGTCTTCCAGCCCTGGGCAAACCCCAGGTCAAGCTGCAAAAGGAACTCCTGGGAGTTGGGGTTAAGGGGATAGCCGAGGTTCTCTCCCTTATTTACATAGGCAGTCTCACTATAGGTTTCGGAGATGAGGAAATCACCATTGTCATTGACTTCTATCTTGATGCGACCATTATCGGAGACCTTACTAGAACCAGAAGTGGGTAGCGCGAGGTATTCTGAGGGTTCCCCATTGCTATACTTAATGGTAATTGTATCAGTCCCATTATATGTATAGGTATTGCCACGTTTCGAGGTAAAAACAGATGCTATTCCATCCCCTTTCTCAAGTGTCCCCACCTGCTCCAGCATGGGATAATGGGAGTAGAAGAAGGGTGCCAGATAGGTCCACTGGAAGGTGAGGGAGGAGAAGCTACCGATCGGGAGGGGAATGGTTACCCCTGCCTGGAAGGCAAGGATGTTCCTTGGTGCGGTAAGCATCGTCTTCAGGCTTCCTATCTTGTTTAGTTCAGTGGTTGCCATGCTCCCATAGAAGCGTGCTTTTTTAGCCAGTGTGTAGTTGAAGTCAACGCCTGCAAGCATGTTGTCGATGTCACCCAGGTTGTTCTGCTGGAACATATAGATGGTCAGTGGATTGAGGTAGCCAAGTTCAAAGCGTTTCTGCCAGACTACACCTTCAAAGATTGAGAGGGTGAGGTTAGGAGTTGCATCCAACTCAATCCTGTGGGCACTGAAGTTGTTGTCGAACCGGTAGTAGGGCTTGTCATCGTTAAAATCATCCGAGAAGAATCTTTCGCCATCGAGGGTCTTCAGGGAGAACTTACCCAAGGAGCCATTTATGACCGTATAATGCAGCCATGAAGTGGCATCCAGCTGAATCTCGATACCATCGAAAGAACGGGCAGAGCCCGAGACCATCAGGTTGTTAAGCCCGGGACCCCAGTCGCGCTTGATGGATCCCCATCTGAGGTTGAGGTTGCCATCGAAGAGGGAAGCGGAAAGCTCTGGAGAGAGCGCCAGCCCGGTATAGAACGCTGAACTGGGAATCGTCCTCAATTGGGAGCCACCATCGAGCAGTTGCATGTAGAACCCTTCACCAGCAATCGTAAAATCGGTGGGAAGGAAGACATTGCTGTTCAACTTGTCCAACTGGAGCCCAAAGTTCATATTGTAGGAGATGGCCTCTCCCAAATCCCCTTTGATAAAGGCCAGGATTGAGTTTCTTGAATCATATTCCCTCGTTACCACATTGACTGTCTGGGTAGAGGCAAGGCTGACTCCAAGGGAAGCCCCTATCTTCTTCTCCTGGTCGTAGGTACGGAGGAATCCCGTGGAAAGCAGATCATCCACACTAGACTCTGCAAAACCGAAGGAATGCTCCAGCTCCTGTTGGAGATCTATGACCTCAGCAACCTCTGAAGGAGAGAGGCTCTCCCTGTTTTCCTCTATCTGCTGGAGAAGTGAAAGCACCTTTTTTGCACTATATGGACGGGTTGATACCTGACGTCCTATGAGGCCCCGAATCTCCGCAACATCCAGGATTCGATAGACCCGATGGTCGATCGGAACCGATGTATGGATCGCAGCATTCACAGATGAAAGCAAGATAACCCCAATACCAACCACAAAAACCAGTATTCTTCTCAACGAACTATGCATACAAACCACCCTATTCCATCTCTATTGTCGCAAGCTGAGCAACGAACCAATTCTGCAATGCAGTAATCCTTCTTTTGAAAGCAGAAGGAAGATCTACTTTATACCCAAGGACTGAGACCTCAGGGTCCCTACCCTCTATGGTAGTGAGTGCCGTTAGCAATACACCCTCATCCAGAAGATACGTTCCCATATTTATGGAGAGGTTCCCTTTGGGAACCGCTGTAAACAGGCCAAAGACCTTCATCGCACTTATATTCTGTATCGAGACAAATATCTCTTTATCACTGTTAGAGTAGGTATGGAGGTAACGGTTTCCTCCAAAGGACGAATCACGCTGAAATACATAGCTTTGAGCAGACAGTGGAAAGGTGGTGGCTACAGGATCGGGAAGCAATTTGTTCAAGTCCTTTTCGGTTTCCATATAGGCTGACTTCTCAATGAGAACCTTTGGCTTGTTCCCTGCCCTCCAAGAAATATAGATCAGCCCCTCTTGGGTAGAGATCGCACGGATCTTGTTGAAGATGGCCAGTTGCCGTTCTGCATCATTCATTGCCAAGAGCTTAGGGCCATAGGGTATGTAACTTACTGCAGCAATGGAAAAGCCATCCTCAAGACCTTGGGCAATTTGGGCCCTAGCAAAGGCTTCGCTTCCATCGACGAAATACGGGGTTATAGGTTCTCCATTGACGGACTCCCCATTAACAATTTCGCCTGCCTCGAGCTTTGCATACTGAGTTTCTCCCAAAAACGGCAGGACCGCCCTGATATCCGAGGCTGCCGAAACAGCCCCAAGAGTACAAACAAACAGAAGAAAAAAGACAACACTATATTTTTTTACCACATTACACTCCATTTTTAATACGCATTCTCATTAACAAATCCCCTAAAGAATGTAAAGAGTACAATTTTCAAGTCAAAAAAGAAACTCCAGTTGCGAATATAATACAGATCAAACTCAATACGCCGCTCCAAGGAGGTGTTTCCCCTCCAGCCGTTAACCTGTGCCCAACCTGAAAGGCCTGCCTTTGCCCGGTGACGCATCCTATAGCCAGGTATCTCATGACTGAACTTCTCCACCAGTTCAGGCCGTTCTGGACGAGGCCCGATGAGACTCATGGATCCCCCTATCACATTGAAGAGCTGGGGCAGTTCATCAAGACTGGTTCTTCGAATGAGCCTGCCGATTTTGGTAACCCGTGGATCATTCTCCTCTGTCCAATGAGTTGCGTCTTCTGGAATGTCTGACCTCATGCTCCTGAACTTGTACATGGTAAATACTTTGCCATCTTTGGTGACCCGCTTCTGCTTGTAGATGACAGGACCAGGCGAGGTTACCTTTATAAGGAAGCTGATTATCAATAGCACAGGAGAAAGTAACAAGACTCCAATAGCAGAAGCTACAATGTCAAACATCCGTTTCATTACCCGCTGAAAAAAACCAATCTCCGCGGCATTGAGACGGAGCATCGGAATCCAACGAAAGTCAGAAATCTGCGTCCCAATGTAGGACTCAGGGAGAGACGGTAGCAACACAACCTTCTCATTGAGCAGATCCAAAGCTTGGGCTACCATGGCCTCCTGACGGTCATACTCCTGACCAGGATACCCGATGACCACTAAATCCGGCTTAGTCGCAGCGACGGCATCCCAAAGTGTGGGATAGCTGAGTTGCTCACACCCCGCAATCTGCTGAAGGTCTCCATCATATTGGCCAAGGATCTTAATTCCTTGGGTCCGTTTGCTATGCAAGGCCTTTTCATATTCCGAAAGCTTCTCACCAAAGCCAACCAGGAGGATATGTCTGGTGTAGTTACCCTTCATATATGCTTTCTTGATAGAGCTAGAGATATAGGTACGCTCAATAACCAAAAAGATAATGACAAAAAGAAAATGCAATGCTATTGCGATTCGGCTTACCTTGTCGGAGAAAAGGAAATACAACATGATCACCAGCAACAGGAATGCCTGGAACGCAGCGGTGACAAGCTTAGTAGTCTCTTTTCGCCATGAGTGTTCCAACTCCTCAACATAGAGGTTTTTTCTGCTTATAAAAAATATGTACATCACCAACACGACTACAGAGAGCTGCACAAACAGGCCAAAGGAAGCAACCCTTCCTTCAGGCATCACATAGAAACGAACATATCCAGCCAGAAACCAGGAAGCGAGAACAGCAAGGCTATCCCCTAAAACCCTCAAAAAAAGAGGCGTGTAGATTCTTTTTTTCATACTTCAATATCCTTAAACCTTTTTCCAACACCTACTGACCTGAATTGGGGCAGATACCCCATTCCAAGATTTTCAAGTTCGAGAAACCCAATAGAATACTCTTTTTGCAAAATCTCTCCGCCTGGTCCCTCGGGGAAACAACCTCTGTACGAATGGTTGCTTCGCTTTCTTTGCATGTACAAGGTCCCCTACCCGCATGGAAAGAACCCTATCAGCAAACGTTGACCGATTTGCGAAATCCCAAAACAGGTAGGCGAAATCTGAGCCCGGAGCATCCCAGGGTTTCTCGAATCCTGCATAGTGGACCAACTTTGGTTGGCATCTTGCCTTCAAATATGCTTGCAGTACCATTCGAGGCCCCTTCTCTATGATGGGAAGCCTTCGTCCATTACAATCAACGACTGTATTCCAGCTAAGGTCAAGCAGATGCAGATGGCCCTTGCACTCCTTGTTCAGGATGTCTTGGTCATTGTACCGATATTTTCTCTCACCCGCCAAAGCCAACCATTCATCAACACTATGCAGTTTGTTCATCGCCTCAAGATTCAAGACAAGGACTCCTGCCTGCAGGTAGGGGTCCTTGTCGTCCATGTGCAAAACGTCACGCATATATGCAACGAGAGAGGGGTCGAGCTCCCTTTGTCCCGGGATTTCGGGGTCAATGGCAGCACCGATGGCAGCCGACCCCAGATCTGTCGCAAACAAGTTTGCAACGTCATCAAGAATGACAGTATCGCAATCGAGATATAGCACCTTTTCATACTCTGGCAGGATATCGGCAATGAGGAATCGGTAATAGGTTTCCATACTGATATGGTCGGTGCTGTTCTTCTGCAGTTTCCGACCTGACAACATGGCTGTTGGATTGAAAAATCTGAGGGATACAGTATCCCAGCGGCTACACATAAGCTCAAGGCGTCGTTTCGAGTCCTCTGAGAGATTCGATTCCAAAACGACAATGTCATACCAATTGGGAGGGCTTATGTGCTCCAGCATCGATTGCATACAGACACCAAGGAAGGGGGCAAACCGTTCATTGGACGCAAAGACCACAGGAATAGCCCCTTTCCTACAGCTTTGGAGGAAAAGAGGTGTCTGCGTCTCTTCAAAATAGACTGTCGGAAGTTTCTTGATCACAAGGGCAGGTGCAGTTTCCCGTTCTTTCTGCAGTACAAAAAGAGCGGTTATCATATGACCAAGGTGTTCAAGGGCAACGTACGATTCCAGACTGTACCCGCTGGTGTCCCTCTCTTCATGGAAGGCATCGAGCACACCAAACAGAAGGGAACAATACTCCTCGAACAGCTTTCGCTTCATGATACATAGGGATTGGCTTCCATACAAACTGCCATTGCAATATTCAACAGCCAAGCGGGCATATTCGGGATACGTTTTTGCAAGGATAGTATGAAACAGCTCAATATCCTGTTTTTTCAAGGAAGGGATTGATTCCAGGCGTGAGCGTACATTGACAAATGAGGGTTTTGCTTTTCTCAGGTCAATAGGCAAAGCAACAAGCAGATCGGAATCCCTAAGCGCCGCTGTCATTGCACGATCGTCAAAAAGGCCGTATCTCTCCAGGGATGCCTTACTTAGGTGAGGTTCACAGGTACTTGGGGAGGAGAGTGCTCCGGCAAAATTGAAATATTCAGCAGAAGTACAAAATCCAATGAAATCTGACTCCAATGCAACATCTATCTCACGGAGAGCAGAAAAGATGCCATATGGGGAAAGGGAACTAGTGTCCAGCAAGATGGGAACAAACATATCAGCAGGGGGAAAGACATCTTGCGATGTACCTGCCACTACAACGGTTATTGATGACCTCAAACCTTTCATGCTCCCCTTTCCTTGGATATTCTTACCTCTATAATACCATCAAAGCAGTGCTCTCGGTACCTTTTTCAGTTGAAAGAAGGGTATCTGACAGTTTTTGGCACCTTGGCCCGCCCCCCCTCGCTTCCAAAGCACATTTCAGATACGCAGATGGTCGTCATACCGGTCGCTGAGAATCTTCCTGCAGTAGGAATTCTTCTGCTTGAGAATTTTTGAACCCCGGGTAATCTTGCACAGCGAGATGCCATGGTTGGCAGCAATCTCCCTCTGGGGGATGCCACGGTAGAGGTCTTTCATCAGGTTCCAACGTAAGGCAATATCCTTTTGTTCGCTGGGGGTAAACATCTCCTCAAAAAGCTGACGCATCTGCTGTTCATCGGTTGTCTTGGCAAAGATCCTAACCAGATCCTCAAAATCGTTTTCCATGTGTTACCCTCCCATGAGTCCTCTGCTCATACTACAGAGAGAAATGGTAGCGGTCAAGCAACGTTGGCGGGAAACCCTAAAGCCTCCCCAGAGGAGAGGCAGAGTGCACAGAGACAAGTGACGAAAACGCCTCACCCCTGAAGGAACCAATTCAAGCTCTCCATCGTAGTAGTCATAACAAGGCAGTTAGCGTACTATAGGCAAAGGATGGCCAATAGGCCATATCACCGATTCGAGGAACTCTACAGCAAAGACTCCTCACCATGAGGTACAACCATGAAATACACACCATTTTTTGAGACAAAACTCTCCCAGATCGCACTGGGATGCGACCATTATGGCGAAACCACCAGTGAGAAGACCTCACTCGCCCAACTGGATATCTTCTTTGAGCAGGGGGGCAACCTTCTCGATACCGCACATATCTATGGACAGGACAAGGCAGGGGACCCTTCAACCAGCGAACAGGTTGTGGGAAAGTGGATCCAGACCAACAATCTTCGCAACAAGGTGATTGTTGCCACAAAAGGATGCCACCCCCACAAAGAGGACATGCACAAGAGCAGGATTACCATGAAGGATATGATGGGCGACATCCAACGGAGCCTAGACCAGCTGAAAATGGACAACGTTGACATCTGGTTCTTCCACCGCGACAACCTGGCCATGGGAGCGGACGAGATCATCGACATGGGCTCGATGCTTGTGGACAAGGGCCTGGTCAAGCATCTTGGAGCCTCGAACTGGAAAACAAGCAGGATCGAAGAGGCCAACGCCTGGGCCAAGGCCAACAACAAGAGCGAGTTTGTCATCAGCGAGATCCAGTGGAGCCTTGCACACTGCACAGCTGAGACCTGGGGTGACGACACCCTTGTCTGCATGGACGAAAATGAACGGCTCTGGTATGAAAAGCACAACATGCCCGTGCTGGCCTTTGCCTCCCAGGCAAAAGGACTGTTTTCCAAGATCATCGAGGGAAAGGGTGACTCATTGAGCAAACAGGCACGTACCCGATTCCTCACCGAACGTAACCTTGCCATTGTCCCCAGGTGCAAGCAACTGGCAGAGGAGTTGAGGGTCAGTCCTGCAGCAATCTGCATGGCCTACCTGACCAGCCAGAAGAACCCGACCATAGCCATTGCGGGATCGAGCAAGCTGGAGCAGATAACCGAAACCCTTGGAGGGGCAGACTTGAGCCTCACTGCCCAACAGATCAGCTTTCTCAGATGATCGGCTACGGCACGGGGGTTGCTCTCACCCTCCTCTCCTCAAGCTTCTTTGGCCTTATGGGCCTCTTCAACAAGATAGCCGGAGAGGGGGGCCTGGGGCTCTATGAGCGCATCACCCTCAGGTTCCTTGTCTCCGCCCTCATCCTCGCCCTGGTGCTGAAACTCCAGGGCAAGAACCTCGCCATCCCAAAACACCTCACTCTCAAGCTCCTGGTAGCCTCCTCCCTCTTTTTTGGAGGGACCAGCTTTCTCCTGTTCCTCTCCTATGCCTACATCCCCACCTCCCTTACCACCACGCTGCACTTCATCTACCCCTTGCTGGTTCTCATCCTTGCAATGGCCTTTGACAAGTACAGGCCAACAGGAAGGCAGAAGTGGGGGACCCTACTCTCACTTGTCGGGCTCTACCTTGCAGTCAGACCTTCAACAACATCAAGTGCAAACCAACTGCTGGGGATAATCCTCGCCCTTGGCAGTGCCCTCACCTTCTGTCTCTATGTCCGCTTTCTCAACAATGATGAGGTAAAGAGCCTGGACAACACCCTGCTCATGTTCCACATACTCCTCAGCGCTGGAGCGGCTTGGGCTCTGCCTACCCTGGTACATCTGGGCACAACAGAACACCTGCCTATCGTCTGGGCCAAGGCAGTCGGGGGCATAGCAGGCCTATCGGTACTTTCAACGGTGCTTGGCTGCTCTTTCTTTTCCTTGGGCATCAGGACCATTGGTTCGGAGAAGGCCTCGATCCTCAGCGTATTCGAGCCGGTGACGGCCATCGTTGCCGGAGTGCTCATCTTGGGAGAGCGGCTACCCTCCACCTTTTCCTTGGGCTCGGTTCTCATTATCCTAGGCTCGTACCTTGTTTCCAGGACGAAGGCCACACATACCCTACCTACAAAGACAAGAAGGATCATCAAGGATGAACAGTAACCTCTCACAACCGTTGCTATTTCTCAGCATCATACTGTTGGCAAACCTGCTCAAACGGGCAAAGGTCTTCAAGGAGAGTGATGCACAGGTCCTCTCCCAGATAACGCTGAACATCACCTTGCCGGCAGCCATCGTTGCAGGCTTCAGCTCATTCAGGATGGACTCATCTCTCTTCCTCCTGATCCTGTTCGGAATCCTTACCAATGTGATCCTCATGGGGCTGGCATACCTGGCCTTGAGAAAGGAATCCAAGGATATGCAGGCCTTTGGCCTCTTCAACGCCTCCACCTACAATATCGGGAATTTCAGCTTTCCCTTTGTCCAGACACTCTTCGGAGGCCCCGGCCTGGTGGCGGCAGCCCTGTTCGACCTGGGCAATGCACTGATGACCACAGGCTTGGTCTATTCGGTTGGAACCTCGCTGGCGACAAACAAAAAGCAGAGCATCAGGGACATCCTGAAGAAACTGCTCAGTTCCATGCCCTTCATCACCTATCTGGTGATGATAACCCTGGCCCTTGCGGATATCCATCTGCCCCCCTTCCTCACCCAATGGATGGATGCCATAGGGAAGGCCAACCCCATCGTAGCCATGCTGATGATCGGGATGATGCTGGAGATCCGATTTGAAAAGGGATGGCTGAAACAGGCGATGAAAGTGATCGCCATCAGGTACCTCTGTGCGGCCCTGTTCTCTGTCTTGGTCTGGAACCTGACCAGCTTTTCACCCATGGTGAAGGTTACCCTGGCCCTGCTCTTCTTCTCACCTGTATCATCGGTAGCGACTGCCTACACACAACGATGCACTGACAAGGGGAAGCTATCGTCCTTCACCTCGTCAGTGACCGTCGTACTGAGCACGCTCAGTTTTCTGATACTGGTCCCTCTACTGAACGCCTAGCCCAAGAGATAGGAGTTCAAGAGGTTCTGCAAATACTCCTGCTTGCCACTCTTCTGGATGATGGTTGCACCCTTTCCGTACGCGGCGAGGGAGGAGAGGTCCATAGCGCCCTGTGCAAACTTCTTGCCTTCGCCAGAATCAAAGGATGCATAGCGTTCGGCCACGAAATTGGCAAGGACCTTGTCCTCCAGGATTCTGGAAGCCACTTCAAGACCGTAGGCAAAACTATCCATACCTCCGATGTGGGCAAGGAACAGGTCCTCAAGGTCAGTTGAGTTCCTTCTGCGCTTGGCATCAAAGTTCAGGCCACCGCTACCCAAGCCACCATGGCGCAAGATCACGAGCATCGCCAATGTCGTCTCATAGACATTGGTTGGGAACTCGTCGGTATCCCAGCCATTCTGGCTATCACCCTGGTTGGCGTCGACACTTCCCAACATCCCGCTGTCTGAACAGACCTGGAGGTCGTGGGCAAAGGTGTGTCCGGCCAAGGTTGCATGGTTTGCCTCAATATTGCACTTGAAGTCATCCTGCAGGCCAAACTCCTTCAAGAACCCTATGGTCGTGGCAGCATCAAAGTCATACTGGTGCTTGGTCGGTTCCATCGGTTTGGGCTCGATGAGGAAGGTCCCCTTGAAGCCAATGCTTCGGCCATAGTCACGGGCCATGGTCAAGAACCTTGCCAGATGCTCACGCTCTCGCTTCATGTCGGTATTCAACAGGGTCATGTACCCTTCACGGCCACCCCAGAACACATAGTTCTGTCCACCTAGCTTGACGTTTACATCCAGGCAGTTCTTCACCTGCAGGGCAGCTCTTGCCACAACAGCGAAGTCGGGATTGGTCGCAGCCCCATTCATGTACCTGGGATGGGTAAATACGTTTGCAGTATTCCACAGCAGCTTGACCCCGGTAGCCTTCTGCCTGGCAAGCAGACCATCGGAAACCTTGTGGAAGTTAGCCTCATAGGATGCGGCGCTGTCGCCTTCAGGGGAGACATCAGCATCATGGAAGCAGTAGAAGGGGGTCCCGATCTTGGTAAAGAACTCAAAGGCGGCGTCGGCCTTTGCCATTGCATTGGCCATGGGATCGGCCTTGTGGTAGGGGTGGACCATCGTCGCACTGCCAAAGGGGTCTGTCCCATCTGCACAGAAGCTATGCCAATATGCTGTGGCAAACCTCAGGTGCTCCTCCATCGTCTTTCCTGCTATCTTCTTCTTTGCATCATAATACTTGAAGGAGAGTGGGTTCTTGCTCCCCTTTCCTTCAAACTCGATCTTACCGATACCCTTGAAATACTCCTGATCACCAACAAAATAGTTCATAGTCTCTCCTCCTATCTAAAGAGAGGTGTCATGGCATCTACATATGCCTGATACCTTCCATACGCTTTCTCATAGCCTTCCCGAGCTCGTGGATCGGGTTCACATCCTTTCTCCTCATCGAACTGCACATGTGCCTGTGCAAACTCTTCGATGCTTCCACCACTACTGGTCCACAAGGCCTGGAGGGCCGCACCAAGGGCGGCACTCTCCACAATCTTGGGCACAGAGAGGGGAAGCTGCATCACATCAGAGGCAATGCGCCTCCAGATGGCACTCTTGGCCCCACCTCCGGTAAGCACCAGATGCTTGGGTTCAAACCCGAGTTCGGCAAACGCATCAAGACCACCCTTCATTGCATAGATGGAGCTTTCCAGAGCTGCCCTTGCAATATTCTCCACTTTCATGTTGGAGAAATCGAATCCTGCAAGTACTCCCTTCCCATGGGGAAGATTCGGTACCCGCTCGCCGTTGAAGAAGGGAAGCATCGTGACACCCTCACACCCGATGGGGGCCTGAAGCGCTAGCTCATCCAGTTTCTTCACATCGTAGCCAAAGAGGGCACGGATCGACTCGGTGGTAATGGTACAGTTCATCGTGCACAACAGGGGCAGATACCCGCCGCTTGAGGAACAGAAGGCAGCCAGCCTGCCCTTCCTGTCCGAGACACAGCTATCGCTATAGCCAAAGATTGTCCCGCTTGTCCCCATGCTCATGGTAAGGGAGCCCGGCTTGACACACCCAGTTCCCAACGCTGCGGCCATATTGTCGCCGCACCCACAGGAAACAGGAATCCCGACCGGTATGCCAAGTTCCTTGGCAGCTTGCTGGGTAACCCTTCCACAGGCATCGCCCGCCTCAACAAGGGGGGGTACCATGGAGAGCAAGGAACGCTCCCCATCGATGGCAAGCAGGACTTCCTCACTCCAGGTGCGGCCCTTCACGTCAAAGAAGGCCGTACCGGAGGCATCACCGGCTTCTGCCGAATAGACTCCCGTCAAATAGAAATTGATATAGTCATGGGGAAGCAGGATATGCGCTAGCTTGGCATAGGCATCCTTGTTGTGCTCCTTGAGATGCAGCACCTTGGGGGCTGTGTATCCAACCAGTATCTGGTTCCCGATAAGGGAAAATACACTCTCTTCCCCTCCCAGGCGTTTGGTGAGGGTATCGCACTGCTCGCTGGTCGAGGTATCGCACCAGAGCTTGACAGGTGCGAGGACCTCTCCCTTGCTTCCAACCGGCACAAAGCCATGCTGTTGGGCAGAAACCCCTATTGCGGTGATCTGAGCTCGTATCTTCGCATCGATTTGGGAGAAGCAGGAACGTATGGCATCAAGATACCATACGGCTTCTTGCTCACGGGTACCGTCATCCCTGCTGATCATGGCATGGGGGGCACTTACACTGGCAACTACCCGTTTATGCTCTGCATCATAGCAAAGCACTTTGGTACTCTGGGTTCCAGTATCAATTCCGGCAACAATTTGCATATTGACACCTCCTGATAGCTCAAGCATCCAGCACAAGTGGGAATAACACCATAGACAAGATTGGGAAAACATATGTATTATTGACTTATGGAAATGATTGATGCGGTATTCGTCTACCAGATGCACGAAAAACAAGAGTTGTTGTGGCACCAGAGGATACACAGCCATGAGGCAGGGGCCTTTGAGATCCACTACTTTGTCGGGGGCAGCGGGACCTTCACCAACGCAAAGAACAGCTACACCATCTACCCGGGTTCGCTGTTTGTGACCTCCGATGAAAAGGAGCACAGCATCACCTCGGACGAGGGGGCCAACCTTACCTATTATGCCACCCTCCTCCACTGTCCTGAGGAGCAGGAGCTCTTCAAGAAACTCGAAGGAAGGAATCCCCTGCACATCGGGACCAACCTACGCTTTTTCTTCGAGGAGGTTCGTGACAAGGCTCTGAGCCAGAAGGGAGAGCTACGTCTCAGCGCCTGCCACCAATTGTTGGGGTTTCTCTACAACCTTCTGGCCGGAAGCGTGACCGAGAGGACTGTAGGCGAACATGTCAGGCTCGAGAAGGCAATCAGGCATATGCAGCGCCATGTGTTCGACAAGCTCTCCCTTAGCCAGATCGCAAGCCATGTGGGCCTTGACCCCTCCTACTTTGTCCGTCTCTTCAGAAAGCGGATGAACACCACGCCCATGAAGTACTACACAAGCCTCCAGCTTGAGGCTGCAAGGGCACTTCTTACCAGCAGCGACCTCTCGGTCAAGGAGATAGCGGCAAAGCTGCAGTTCTGCTCCGAGTTCCATTTTTCCAAGCAGTTCAAGCAGTCGACAGGCTCCTCGCCTTCGCTCTACCGCAAGACCCACCTGCAGTTGCTCGGTATCTGAGGCTTAGCCGAACACCTCGCCAGCGAAGGGGATCGACCCCATCGCGCCGACTCGTGATACAGCAATACCCGATGCCTTGCAGGCGTACCTCAAGGCCTCCTGCTGGCCATGGCCCAGAGAGCGGGAGGTAAGAAAGTACCCGATGAAGGTATCGCCTGCTGCTGTCGTATCAGCTACAGGAAGCTCATAGATGGGTTCATGGAGCCTGAGGCTCCTGTATCCATAGTAGGCCCCATGCTTTCCGGCCGTCAGGACAATCTCACTTCCAGGATAGGCATGGACCAAGGCCTCGAGCACCTCAGAGAAGGTCGAGCCTTGTGCAGAGCCTGCCAAGGCGGCTCCTTCGATCTCATTGACCACCAGAAGGTCCACAAGATGGAGGGGATAACCCAGTATCTTCTCGTCGAAGGGAGCGGTATTGAGGCAGACAGACATGCCCCTTGCCTTAGCCCTTTCGATAAGATAGGAGACATGGACGATCTCGTTCTGCAGGACAAGCATGTCGCCCGGCCCAAAGAGGGCGAGGCTCTCATCAATTTCACCTTTGGTGATCGCGAGGTTTCCCCCACCGAACAGGACGATGGCATTCTGTTTCTGCTTGTCCAGCTGGATGAGGGCCTGCCCGCTGGCACCTTCGTAGAGGCGGATGAGGGAGGTATCGACGCCATAGCCTGAGAGGAGGTCAACAAGGAACTGCCCATCGGCCCCTATCTTTCCTGCGTGGGTAACATCGGCCCCAGCCTTTGCCAGGGCAGCGCTCTGGTTTGCCCCCTTGCCACCGGCACTCTTGAAGAAACCTGTGCTGGAGAGGGTCTCCCCTGGTTGTACTACATGGTCCACCGAGAAGACCAGGTCTATATTTACCGATCCATAGTTGAGAAATCTCATCCTTGTTCTCCTACAATATTGGGGCGGCCAACCTGAGGATGGTACCTGCAATCTTTTGGTACCAGGGACGGTCGGCAAGGAATTTGGGGGTTATCATCTGGCTTACATCCAGGATCCTTTCAATATCAGTCGAGACAGACTTGACCACCGAAGAGCCGTAGAAGAGCACGGCATTCTCAAAGTGGAGGTAGAATGACCGGTAATCCATGTTGATCGTGCCTATGATGGCTACCTTGTCGTCGGCTACGCACATCTTTGCGTGGATAAAGCCTGGGGTGTACTCGAAGATCTTCACGCCACCCTCGATGAGGGAGTAGTAGTTATCCTGGGTGACAGCAAAGACATACCACTTGTCAGGCATCTTTGGGGTGATGATGCGCACATCCACACCACTTTGGGCTGCGAGCTTCAGGACCGTTATCATCTCGTTGTCGAGGACAAGATAGGGGGTAGTTATCCACACGTACTCTTTTGCCATGCTGATGATCTGGATATAGGAGTTTTCTGCCACGTTGTGATTATCAAGGGGGTTGTCGCCAAAGGGTTGGACAAACCCGTCGGTCCTGGCCTGGATGGTGGGCCTGTACAGGGCAAAGTCCACCTTCTCCTTAGTTGCAAAGCACCACAACTGCAGAAACATGAGGGTAAGGTTCCACACAGCGTCCCCGGTGAGCCTGACTCCGGTATCCTTCCAGTGGCCGTATTTTATCTGCCTATTGGCATACTCGTCAGCGAAATTCAAGCCCCCTGTATAGCCGATGTTCCCATCGATGACGACAACCTTGCGGTGGTCACGGCTATTCAGGCGGCTGTTGATATGGGCCCTAAGGGGATTGAATGCAACAACCTCCAGTCCTAGGGTCCTCAGATGTCGTTCGTAGTGTGAAGGGATCTCCTGAATTGAGCCAACATCATCAAACATCAGCCTGACAGTAACCCCTTGTTGTACTTTGGCTTGCAGCTCCTTTAGCAAGGCAGAGAAGACCTCCCCTTCGGCTATGATGAAGAACTCGAGGAACACAAAGGACTTCGCCCCCCGTATCGCCTGCAAGACATCAAGCAACCAATCCTCACCCTCCCCAAAATACTCAACCTCCGTATTGCTCCATACAGGAAAGCCACTGATGTTGTTGATGTATCGGGCCTGCCTGGCAAGCGATATGTCGTAGGATTCGAGGGCTTGGGTCGGAAGGTCTGCATTGAGGGAGACATTCTCCATTCCCGCATCATGGAAGGCGTTGAAACGAATCAGCTGTTTCTTGACCTTTGGGCTCATCTTCCTCGTACCCATGAAGATGTAGAGCAGTCCACCATAGAGGGGGATGGTCATGAAGATGAGCATCCAGCCGATCTTGTAGGCAGGATTGAGGTCCCGTGTTCCTACGAACAGGGCCATGCCGATGGAAAGTGTGGAGAAGAACTGGATCCACAGGGCATTGTTCTCTGCGAACCCCAGGACGTTGATGAGTACTGCCAGCTGCAGGGCAATGAGGACCAGGGAGAGAAAAAGCCTACCTGTCAGAAATTTCAATACCTTCCTCATGCTCGCTCTCCCCTCACATCAAAGCTGAGTATAGCATACTCAAAAGGGAGAATCAAAGCATCTCAGGCCTAGATGGAGAACTCACATCCACAGTAGTGCTGGCGATAGAGGCCAAGCTCCTTGCTCAGGACGAGGCTACGGTCAAAACCCCCCTTCTTCTTGAAGTCAAGTTGCTCAAAAAGGGGAAAGGCCTCGCCTACACGGAATATGGTCTTGCTATTCTTGAAACGGCTTACCGTGAGGGTGGTACAGAAATGGGAGAAGCCAAGCTCTTCTGCCTTGGCTGATGCTTGGGCAAGGTTGTAGGCAAAGCAAGCTTCGCAACGGAGACCACCCTCCTTCTCCTGCTCCAGCCCAGAAACCGCTTCCAACCACGGTTCATGGTCCCATGCCTCCCTGATGATAGGCAGGTTGTAGGTTGTGGCTACGGTAAGCAGGGCCTCGTAGCGTAGGTCTGCCTCACTTTCGGGGAAGATGTTGCTGTTTGAGAAGAACAGGGTGGGTTTCCACCCTTCGGAGAGCATACGCTCTATGCTGGAAGTACTGCACGGTCCACAACAGGCGTGAACCAGGATATCTCGGTCTTGCATAGGCACAGTCTACAATGTGCAAAGCGCTCTTGCAACCATCTACCATTCACAGTACATTATTTGCTGTATCCAAAGGAGACTCCATGCACAAGAAAAAAAATCTGGGACTCTGGTTGTCCCTCCTCATCATACTCTCGATCATAGCCGTCCCCATCCCTGCCCTCACGAAAGTCCTGGCACTGGCTCTTCTGGTGGGAGGGGTAGTATTCTGGAAGCGGAGCATCCTCTTCTACATCCAGGCAAACAGACACCTCATCAAAAAAGATAGTGCAGTGTGGGAGAAAGCCTGGCCACTCTACCAGAGGGCCATCAAGAGCGGCTTGCAGCCAGCCTACAGGATCACCGCAGCCAGCATGTACATCCAACGGGGTGATGCGAAGGTGGGCAAGCAGATCATTGAGGAGTATCTTGCCGACCAGAACAAGAAGGAGGACAAGGCACTGGTCAACATTGCCAAGACGATGGTATCGATGGTCTACTGGTTGGAAGGTGACCTGGACAAGGCCTTTGTCGCCGTCAAGGAGGTCTTCGACAGTGGGTATAGGGACAAGAACCTCTTCATCAACTTCGGAACCTATGCTCTGGAGAAGGGGGACCTTCCGATGGCAAGGATCCTCATCAAGGAAGGAAGCCACTATGAGAAGGAGAGCCCTGGCATCCACGACAACCGTGGATGGCTGGAGCTGCTGGAAGGAAGGTGGGATGAGGCAAACCAAACCTACACAAACCTGACAAGCAAGGGACCTGCCTTCCCAGAACCCTATCTGCATGCAGCCCAGGTAAAGGTCCACTATGGTAAGGTAGGTGAGGCATTGGCTCTTCTGGATAGGGCAATTGCCTCAAGGTTTTCCAACACTACCAGCATCCAACGACAAAACGTGATCGAATTGAAGCAACGGCTGGAGAATCCCAGGACAAGGCGGATTGCAGCGTTGGAGATCGACCAGAACACTGCCCTGGTCGCCTCAGGGAAACTCCCTTTGGAACTGGCAAACACCTATGCAGAGGAGACTGCCCTAGAACTTACGGGGTTTGCTGCTGAGCCCAAAAAGCCCAAGGCCGCACGCAAGCAGGAAGAGGATGACTATACACCCAATACCGAGCTGACTGAAGCGGACCTGGAGTATGCAAGAAAGCATGAACAGCCCTAGAGCATGATGTTGAACCAGAACCCCCAGACAATGCCGTTCGCACTCTGATCCCACCCTCCATAGAGGGTAACGGGCAGTGTCCGTATTCCCAGCAAGGAGAGGTCGGAATGGAGTTCCAGTCCCAACGAAAGGGAGGGACTCCAGGATGCCTCATTCCACAGAAGGTCGATATAGGCCCCTAGGCTACTCTCTTCAAAGATGAAAAGCTCAGCTAATGAGGGCTTGAAACCTTGGGGCCTGAACCCAAACACAAAGGATGTCACCACCAGATGGTTGGCAGCATTTGTGGTAGGCAAGGAGAGGTCATGCCCCTGCCTGTTCAAGGCACTGTTGTTGGTCCTGAACCCATCGGAGAGGAACAGGGGGACATCACCCTGACCATCAAGGGCGAATCGGGCCGTGCTGCTGAAGTCCCAGAACAGCCCAGTATTCTTGTGCAATACAGTCGCTCCCAGTTTTCCTGTAAGGAAGGAGCGGCTTTCGGAATAGTCTCCCAGGATCTGATAGGAGAGGGCAAAAAGGCCACGTTCCAGGCCAAACCCGCTCTCCTGGGGAAGAGCCAATAGGGCTTCAGCTGTCGTAGAGGATAGATAGGTATTCTTCGGCCAATAGGAGGCGAGACTTCCTAGCCCACTATTGGAAAGGTGCTCCACGCTCTGGAGGAACCGAAGCCTAAGGGTATCATCGAGCAGATAGATCCTTCCTTCGAGGTTCAGGGCAGCTGAAAAGAGCGGCTTGTTCGTTGCCATATCCCATGCCAGGGAGCTTTGCACCGATATCATGAAATGGTTGAGGAAATAGTAGTCGAAATGACCCCGCAAGGCGGGAGCGGTGGTCATGTTCTGGTTGGTATATGTCTGGAAGGCCATCCCAAGGTTCAGTGCGAGGTCGATGTCCCCCACCCTCATGGTGTATTTGAGACCTAGGGTATTGTCATCCTTTAGGGCCGAGTCATCGGTGGCGTTCCGGTCGGTATCGAAGCCGATACCCAACAGGTGGGATGCATCATGCAGTTTGCTGTGGGAGAAGAGCATCTGGTTGGCTATGCTCGTTTCAATCTTCTGGGACAGGAGGGAACGCCTTTCAGAGAGGAAATCATTCGGTCCAGTTGGGGGCAGTTTCTTCAGGTTTTCTACCTGGAGAAGTGCAGATTGGTACCCTTTCCTTGCCAGTTCATCTACAGACGAGAAGTCCATGAACGAGACATCCTCAACTGCACAACGGATCCAGACAACGTCAGAGAGGTGCTCCTTGAGCTCCTCCACACCCCTTCTTCTCTTTGCAATGTCGATGGACACGTTGAGGATCGTAAGGGGATTCTTCAGGTTTAGGGTATCTACATCGTAGAAGGTGGTGGAGACAATGACGGAATCAGCATACTCATAGGCAAGGTTTACCGGGACAAGGTTGGTGATGCCTCCATCAAGGAGGAGGTGCCCCCTATACTCCACCGGGGGAAAGTATACAGGCAGGGCATAGGATGCCTGCAGCACCGTATAGAAGTCCCCTTCTGCCATGTAGACCTGCCTTCGGGTAACCAGGTCTTCGGAGATGACCACAATGGGGATAGGCAGCTCTTCCACCTTAAGGTCACGGCCAAGGATTGAGGCAATCTTTGCATTGAAGCGGGAAGAGGCAAGAAGGCCTCCTCCAAGGGGTAACGTTAGGTCAAAGAGGGATTGCAGGGAGACGTTGGTGACACTCTCCAGGATCTGGTCGGCTGACATTCCTGCTGCATACAACAGACCAATGATGCTTCCCATCGAGTTGCTGATGATAAAATCAGGGACAATGCCCTGCTCTTCCAAAAGCTTCAAAACGCCAATATGGGCAAAGGCACGGGCTGAACCACCTGAAAGGACCAATCCTACAGGAGAGCGCAGTCCTCCTGTCTTTTCCTCAATGCGGCGCCTAAATGCTTCATCCCCATAGGAAATCGGGATGTTGGCAGTCAAGATATCATTACTTGCATTTGTCACTTGTTCAACTGCAAGAAGTGGTGCTAAGGAAAAAATGAGTATCAGCAATAGCCAAAGGGTCTTTGTCAGAGTTTTCACTACGCCCTCCAAGTGTTCATACTGTAATTGAAAAATTCCTAAAAAACAATCATACATACAGCAACACTATTTTCCCAAAGCATGTTGCTTTTTCCCAAAGGATTTGCTAGCATGACAAAGCTAATGCCGGCGTGGTGAAATTGGTAGACACGTCAGACTCAAAATCTGATGGATGAGTAATCCGTATCGGTTCGATTCCGATCGCCGGTAAAGTTTAGAATTCTAATTCTTTACATAAGACAAGAAAAAAAGTGTACACCAAATCCAATCGGGATACAGTGTACATTTTTTATGTGCATACATAGGTGTATTCTTGATGCCTCGCCCTGTAGCAGATTCACAGGAGATGGTACCCTTCCATCGAAATATGATGACAGTAGCACTATTTCCCCACCTGGATGGTGAATCCTATTTGCTATCAAACAGGGGATAACCCTAGTCCTATAATTTTTACCCTTATATTTATCACTTTTACTGGTTTTATTACCCTTACTTTTATCATTCGCGGTGCCAGACAGGTGGGAAAATCAACTCTGGTAAGGCTGTTTTGTCAAAACAACGACCTCCAGCTGATCGATGTCAACTTTGAGCAAAACCATACCCTGAAAACTCTCTTCACCTCAAACGACCCCAAGAAAATTATCCAATCCTTGGAAGTTTTATACAATGTGAGGATAGACCTGGAGAAGTCGGTACTCTTCCTCGATGAGATCCAAGCCAATCCCGAAGCGATCCTCACACTTCGTTACTTTTTCGAGCAACTGCCTCAGCTTGCAGTAATTGCCGCAGGGTCCTTGCTTGAATTCGCACTCGAACAATACGAGCTATCAATGCCCGTTGGGAGAATTGAATACTTCTTTCTGGGCCCCATGACATTCGAAGAATTCCTTGGGGCGATGGGAGCCGAGCAACTGCTTGCGTATCTCCAAGCCTATACATTGGGTGATGAAATACCCCAAGCAATCCATACAAAGGCATTGGAATACCTTCGCACCTATCATATGTTAGGAGGGATGCCACAAGTACTCAAAGTCTTCAGGGATACTGGGTCATTACTCGAAGCTGATAAAGTGAAATTCTCCATTCTCAACACCTATCGTGATGATTTTACAAAGTATAAGACCAGAGTAGAACTCAGCAAGCTGCAGGAGGTGTTTGACAAACTGGGAACCACCGTCGGAAAGAAAATTTCATACGTTGACCTTCTCCCTCAAGAGCGTAGTGCTGTCACCGACAAAATATTGAACTTGTTTGTACAGGCTAGGATTCTGTACAGGACATACCATTCCCACTCCAATAATCTGCCCCTGAAGGCGGAGATCAACCGAAAAACCTCAAAAGGAATCCTTTTGGATATTGGTATCTATCTTGCGCTCCAAGGATTATCGATTGCAGACATTCCCCAAGACGACGAACTGTTCTTCTCGAACAAAGAAGAATTGGCTGAACAGTTCATCGGACAACACCTGCTCTTTATTCAACCAAACTACATGTATCCTGAGCTCTACTATTGGTGCAGGGAGAAAGCACAATCCAGCGCTGAGGTTGATTTTGTACTCCAGCAAGGGAATTCCATACTCCCTGTTGAGGTGAAATCAGGAAAAACAGGAACCCTGAGATCCTTGCATTTGTTCATGGAATTGAAACAACTGGCGGTAGCGTTGCGGTTCTCGATACACACCCCTGTGGTGGAAACTATCACCTCTAGCCTACCAAAATCCGATTACTGCTACACCCTGGTCACCTTGCCACTCTATCTGGTCGGCCAGACCAAACGGCTGATGAAATCGTTTTAATCCAATTGTTCATACCCTACAGAAGAATTCATCTCGCATTTCAATGCAGAAATGGATTGGTCCAGATGTTAAACTTTTACAGTTACTCAAAGTTGGATATATGGAATCCTATAGCTCCAATAATGCTCAAAATTGGATATATGGAATCCCATAACAGTTGCCACTTCTGATAATACTGTTACCACTTTTCCCAATACTGGTAGGTACTTGTTGTATAGCCAAAATATATATACGTATACATTACAAGGAAATGTATATTATATCTACTAGAAACAGGATGATTGAGACTTTATATCTGTAGACTCAAAACCTGAGAGATGGGTAATTCGTATCGGTTCGGCTCCGATCGCCGGTCAGCTTGTACTCTCTTTGCACCTCCCCCTCTTGATAAAACCCATAGCAAAGGATATCTTCTATTTAGATTGTTTTCGAAATAGAGAGGTGCCATGAGCTTTTCCCAGACCATGAAAGCAGTAGCAGACCCCGTCAGAAGGGAAATCCTCACCATGCTGAAGGAAGGCAGGCTTACAGCCGGCGACATCGCGGCCAAGGTTGAGGGCCTTTCCTCTGCTACAGTCTCCTACCACCTCTCCCAACTCAAGCAGGCCTCCCTCATTACAGAGGCCAAGTACAAGAACTTCATCTACTATGAACTGAATGCCTCAGTCTTTGAGGAGATCATGCTCTGGTGTGCCCAGTTCACCCAAAAAGAAGGTAACTCATGAAACGCACGATCGACAAAACCCTGATCCTCACTACCCTAGTCTGTCTAAGCCCCATTGCCATCTCTCTTCTTTTCTACGATAAGCTACCAGAGCGCATACCAATCCATTTCAACCTGGCAGGAGAGGCTGACAACTACGCTTCCAAAAATTTTGCAGCCTTTGCCCTGCCCTCTCTCTTTGCCCTTGGGAATATCCTTTTGCAGGTCATCATGAACAATGACCCCAAAAAGGCTGCGGGCCAGCCCTTACGAACAATCTCGAAGTGGATACTGCCAATTGTATCGTTGCTCATCATATCCATGCCCCTGGTCTTATCCGGTGGGCATGCTGCAAAACTTGACAGAATAGGGCACATCGCCATCGCATTGGTTTTTCTGGTCGTCGGGAACTACCTTCCGAAATGCAAGCAAAACTATGTTGTGGGAATCAAGTTGCCCTGGACCTTGGCGAGCGAAGAAAACTGGAACAGGA
Source organism: Sphaerochaeta sp. PS (assembly GCF_032144095.1). Classification (NCBI taxonomy): domain Bacteria; kingdom Pseudomonadati; phylum Spirochaetota; class Spirochaetia; order Spirochaetales; family Sphaerochaetaceae; genus Sphaerochaeta; species Sphaerochaeta sp. PS. The sequence goes on along the minus strand of NZ_JAVSNJ010000003.1, from coordinate 208,814 downwards.
CACACCGCTTTGCAGGGTGGCTATGGAGCGCAGCATCGATCCTGCTCCTGATCTCCGCCCTAGGCGGGTGGTATGTGAGCCTTGTATTCCCTCTCTCTATTGCATCCATGCTCCTTGGTCCGGTCCTCTACTCTTTCAGGCTATACAAGACCGCAGGGGGAGAGAACCTTACCGATAGGCCTTGATATTCTCTTTATGCCCTTCATAGGTTGTAGCGAGGTGGAGTTGCTTGTCCAGGCCGTGCAAATAGTAGAAGTATGGCGTCTTCAGAGGAGACAGGGCGGCCTCTACAGCCGCCTTGGAAGGGCAGCAGATACCACTCGGGGGTAGTCCGACCTTCCTTCGGGTATTGTAGGGGGTCTGTGTTTCCAAGGCCTCTAGAGGGATGGGATTCTTCCAGTCGTTCAGTTCGTACCTAGTTGTGGCATCGATACCCAGAGGCTCCCCCGCTTCAAGGCGGTTGTAGATCACAGAGGCTATGAATGGCATCTCACTCTGGTTCTGGGTCTCTGCCTGGATCATGGAAGCTATGATCAGGACCTGCTCCAAACCCCACTGTGCAACCTTATCGGAACCAAGATGGGCTCTGGTACTCTCCAGCATGGCAGAAAACATTGCCATGGCAAGGGAAGAGGCCGCACTCTCCTGGGGAACCACATACTCGCCGCTGAGCAGCCACCCTTCTGCAAACGAGAGGGAGTGCTCATTTTGCAGCCTCTCCGCAGCCTTGAGGAACTCTCCCCGCCTGGCGTACCCCCGGGCATCCAGGAAGGAATCGATGGTGGCAAGGGTATTGGCAGGATTCACCACGATAGTCAGCTCCCCGGTACGGAGAGTCAGCCTCTCCCCAATGGCGGCAAAGCTCATCCCCTTCTCCATCATAAAGATACCGGTACGAATAGTAGTGGCAAGATTCTGCTCAACAAAGTAGGAGAGCAACCCCTCTGGGTCATCAACAATTCCCAGGTCCTTGAGCAACACGCTCACCGATCGTGCACTCATCCCGGCCTCGATAGTAACCTCTACCCGGTCATCCTTGGCAAACAGGGGTTTGCCTGGCTTGGAATAGCTTCCCAACAATCCAACGCCCTTGTGGAAAGCAAAAAACAGGGCGAAAAGGCAGACCAGGAATGCCACAAGAAAGATAGGAAAGCGAAGGCGGTAGGCAACCGTAGGGGTATACCCCTTCCGTTTTCCAATCGTAGGAGGAACTACTTTTTTCTTTGGAGGAGCTTTCCTGACAGGTTTCTTCGTTGGGGATGCAGGGGCCTGCTTAGTTTTCGGTGCAGGTTTTTTCCGGGTGGCAGGAAGAGCAGGTTTCTTGACAGTAGGCGCAGGAGTCTCTTTTGCAGGTTTTTGCTCCTGTTTTTCTGGTTGTCTTTCCTCTATTTTTTTTGTCTTTACCCCTGACTCAGGGATCGTCACCTGCATCTTGCTGACAGAGACAGTGGGCTTCACCCTACGGACGGGAGTTTTTACGTTCTTTCCATCGTCGACGATGTCCAGGGTGAGCCTGCTGCTGTTTGCACTGCCCTTCGCCTTGGGCGGCTTCTCCTGCTTGTTGTTCGTATCGTTATTCTCGTTCATTGCCTGACAACGCCTGTATTGGTCTGAGTGAGGAAATCTTCCCCCGCTTTCTCTCGATGGAATACTCCACCTGGGATATCTGCTTGTTGGCACTCTCTATCTGCGAACGGAGATGCTCTATCTTCTGGTTCTCCAGTTCAATCTGAGCCTCAAGCTCCTCTATCTTCATGAGGTTCTGCAGGGAAACAATATCCTGCTCCAACCGCTCGACCCTACGCAGGTGCAGACTGATCTGCTCCATAAGGGCCATGGAAGCAGAACCGACAAGCTGTGCAGAGACCCTCTGGTTCAGATGTTCGTAAAGGGCCTTGCCGTAGAGGGAGCTGACCTTCGTACGCTGCTTTCCGATCTCCCTAACCTGGACCCTACTGGTCTCCAACTGGTTTTTGGGGCTCTCCTTCTCCTGGGAGCGGAGCTTTGCCACAGCACTGTGGTGGATGTCCAGCTCCTGCTGTAGGCCCTGCTGTTTCTTGAGAAACTGCTTGATCTCACCAGAAAGGTTCCCCTTGCCCACCCCGGGAAGGTCAGCCTCACAGCCAAGGGTAGCCAATATGGACCCGGCCTTGACCAGGGAGGGAAGAATCTTCTTGCGAAGGTGGTGCAACCGTGCCCTGATAATCGAGCATTGCAGGCGGGACAGGGTCCCCGAGCGTCCGGAACAGCTTTCCAAGGAAGCCTGCAATTTTTGTGTGGAGGCATGGTGTTCGGAAAAAAAAGGAGAGCAGGTCTCCTTGAGGTAGTCAGGGAGGGTGTCCGAACCATAGGCCTCATATGCTATCGCCCCAAGACGGGAGAAAAGCTTCTCCCTAGGAGCCTTCAAGGCACGGATATCGGCTTCGATCTCCTGGATCTTACGGGAGCGGTCCTCAAGCTGGCTGATGAACCCCTTGACCCTCTCGAAGGCCTGGAGGGCCTCGTCATAGCGTTGGTCCACCTCGACAAACTGGTCAAACTCCTCTTTTGCATACCCCAGTGGGGTTATCTGCTCGATCTGGGCAATGCTGAAGCCAAGCTCAGCATATAAGGAGAAAAGGTCATTGCGATGCCCCTCTATCTCTTTCTGTTTTAGCAGTATGTCAGCCTGAAAAGTTCCCATAGCACGATAGTATCACAAACAAAGCTCCCTAGGCAAAGAAAGAAACAGGTTTGCCTTGGGCATTACCAGCTAAAACCTTGCATTTCCTTGACAAGGATATGAGCTGTTGAGTATCCTTGAGGCGACTACTCAGGGATGGGAAGACTGGTTGCATAGCATCATCTCCTCACCCTGACTAGCCTGGAGAGGATTTCTTGCACATGCCAGTGTGTCACCCTTTCCTGTTAAGTGAGACCGTTTTTGTACGGCATCCACTTGATTGTCCATAGCACTTTCCTTGCTATGGGCTCTGAGACGGGTTTTAGCTAGGCCTTTCCCCGATCCCGCGGCCGGGAGGATGGAGAGGTTTGAGAAATCTGCCATACAAGGAAACACAAGCCCTCACAACCCGCTGGCAAGGGTCTGAAGGGTAAACGATTACCAAGGAGAGATGCTCATGGACAATGACAACAAGAGCAAAGCGAGTGAAGAAGACCTTCTCACCGGAACAATTCAACTACTTGCAGGCAAAACCAAGGCCGACCCCAATCCAGACGAACTGGAAAAACTCAAGCGCCTCATCAAGAAAAATGTTCCCTTCACCCTAAGAAGCTACTTCATGGCCTACCTGCTTCGTGAGATGCTCAATGCTAACTCACCAAAGATCCGCCAGATGGCAGCAACACAGGCACCAGCACCAGCGGCGCAACGTGAACCAAAAGTGGCAAAGCCCAGAAGGGCTGCCAAGAGCGTAGAGGCTGCCGAGGCAGAGCAGAATCCGACCCAAGAGAAGAAAACTCCTGAGAAACGTGTTGAGAAACCCCTTCCAGAAGGAGCCAAGACCCTCTACCTCAACATTGGCAAGATGAAACGACTCTATGCCAAGGAGCTATCACTTCTCTTGCAGAAAGAACTGGAAATTACCAGGGAAGACATCTTCAGCCTCCGCATCCATGACAAGTACTCCTTCATCTCAATGAGCGAGGAGAACTGTGAAAAGGCAATCGTAAAGCTGAACGGCATGGACATCAAGGGCCGCACTGCTGCTGTCAGCTATTCCAACAAGGAGTAGAAGGTGTTTGTAGAACGTATCGTTGTGGGACCTTACCAGACAAACTGCTACATCATGGGCAATGAGGAGACCTCAAGTGCCTGGGTCATCGACCCGGGCAATGAAGGAAGCCGCATCATTAGCCGCATAGAGAGCCACAACGTTACCCCTGTCGCTGTCCTGCTCACCCATACCCATTGGGACCACATAACGGCCTTGGGGGAGCTCAAGCGACGATGGCCAAACCTGGAAATCCTGGTTTCAGAGGAAGATTCCCTCTATCTGGGCAAAGAGACCTATGAGCGATTCTCCAAGACCTGCTTTGACAAGAGCTTTTTGCAGAGATATGAAAAGCCCCTGAAAGAGATGAGCGAAGCCACAGGATTCCTTACAGACAACCAGTTCCTGGATGACAGCCGCCTGTTGGTCATGCATACCCCCGGACATACTCAGGGAGGCATCTGCCTCTACCATGAGGAGGGTCAGTTCGTGTTTACCGGCGATACACTATTCGCAGGAAGCATCGGCCGCACTGACCTCGAGGGTGGTTCATATGACCAGATAGTAACGAGCTGCAAACGGCTGTTGGCCCTTCCCCATGAAGTGCAGGTACTTCCCGGACATGGGCCAATGACTACCATAGGGGACGAACAGAACAACCCGTATCTGTAGATCCCCACTGCCAGAAAAAAACAAAAGACAGATGTTGCGAACCTCAAAGGAAAGCAGTATCTGTCTTTTTTGCTACGCAAAGGGGTTTATCGCTTGCCCGGTGTTTCCTCAGCAATCTTGCAATCGACACAGAGCACTGCATAGGGGATAGCCTGCAGGCGCTCCTCGGGAATCTTCTTTGTGCACTTGAGACAGTGGCCATACCGGCCGTTATGGATACGGGCAAGGGCATTCTCTATCGCGCGGAGGCGGCTGGCCTCATGCTTGTTGATGGCTTCCATCTTCTTGAATGCGATATCATCAGCAGCGACATCAATGCTATCCTTAATTCCCATGGCATTTACCATATCCCTGAAATCGCTATTATCCTCAGTGAGCTTGTCAAGCAACTCTTTTCTCATAGCAACCAACTGCTCTTCCATCTCATGAATAAACAAATCGGACACAGTTTGCCTCCTAAAATACGCATTGGCGTCCCATTGAATTTTAATTCAATATAAGATGGGGATAACCCGAGCAAGAGTCAAGCACCTTACAACACTTTTAGCGTTATTAGTCGTATATTCCCTATCTTTGCACCAATACCCTCTCAAAACGGGAACCAGAACATCACCCCTTGCACAAATCTTGCATACAAGCTGAGAGAAAGCCAGCATACCATGGAAGCCAACACAAGTACATCAGAAAATCTGAGTTTCCTTGCCAGGAACCAGGTCCTTCGCCGATTCTTCCCAAACCCCCTAAGTACCATGGCATTGGTCACCACCTCGATGCGGTCGAGGGATGAGAAGACCAACGGGGCAAGGATCTTCCCAACCGATGAGATCCTCTTCCTGAGAGGGACCGCCCTGGAGATATCGACACCCCTCGCCATCTGGGCATGCAGGATATGGATGTAGGAGGCAGTTACCTCCGGCAGGTAGCGCATGGCAAGAGCCACGGCATAGCTGGTCTTGTACCGCACCCCCAGCCTGTTGAGGGATGAGGAGAACTGGGAGGGATGGGTTGAGGTCACGAACAGGAGGGCCATAGGAAAGATGGAGAGGTATTTCAGACAGACTACCACCAGATAGAACAGGGTCTCGAAGGTGAGGGCGTAGTGTGCGGCCGAAGGCCCAAGGATCACGGTCCTACTTCCCAGATACCGCTGTCCCTGGTCAGGGGAGAACAGGAAGATGAAAAGGGCATTGATGAGGATCACATAGGTCATCGCCAAGATGTAGGGGCGAAATTTCTTCATGGGAATCTTACAGGAGAACAAGGCTATCTGGGAGAACACCATGGAAGGAGCCAGTATACGCAGGTCGAAGGTGGTGAGGCACAAGACGATCCAGAGGGTGAAGAAGAGGAATTTCGTCACCCCGTTGAGCGAATGGACAAACGAGGGGGTATCCTCATAGCTCAAGGTAAAGCCAAACTTCTTCCCACTCTTTTTCTGTCTGATCGGGTTGTGCTGTTTTTTCCGCTTTTTCTGCCTATTCTCTGCAAAGGACTCCTGCTTCTTTTCCAGGGGAAGGACCTTCACCCCCTCTGGCCTTCGGGCCTTCTCCCCTTGGATAAAGCAGTCGATGAAGGAAGAGGTGTCATCGATTCCACACCGCTTTGCCAAGGTATAGAGGCTGGTAACCTTGAGGTTGGCAGAGCTGAGCAATCGCTCATCGCTGAACACCTCGCTGACCCTCTGGTCTGCAAGCAGGACCCCATCGGAGAGCACCAGGGCCCGGTCGGTGTACTCCAGGGCGAGGTGCATGTCGTGGGTGATGAAAAGGATGGTAAGACCTGTCCTCTTGTTCAGGGAACTGAGAAACTCCATCAAGAGGGAGTAGCGGACATAGTCCTGACCGGCGGTAGGTTCATCAAGGATGAGGATCCTGGGTTCACTTACCAGGATCGAGGCGATGGTTACCCGCTTCTTCTGGCCAAAGCTCAAGGCGGAGATCGGCCAGGCATGGTAGGGCTTGAGGGCACACAGATCCAGGACCTCCATAACCCGTTGCCGTATGAGATCCTCGGGATACCCTTTCTGACGCAGGGCAAAGGCTACCTCATCATAGATGAGATTGTGGCTGATCATGTGGTTGGGGTTTTGCATGACAAAACCAATCAGCGAGGAGCGTTCAGTAACGGAGAGCGAGGATATCTCCCTTCCCTCAAAGGTTAAGGTCCCGCTGTCCTGGCGGTTGATCCCCGTAAGGATCTGTGCCAGTGTCGATTTGCCCGCACCATTCTTGCCTAGGATGCTCACCATCTCCCCTTCCCTGATGGAAGCCGATACATGGGAGAGGACGGGCGAAAGGCCATCATAGGAGAAGGAGAGGTCGGAGATGACCAGCTGGGCCGCCCCGTCCTTTTTTGGGTTTTCCTGCCTTCCCTTCTGGTACCAGAGACGAAGGGGCTCGCAGTACGGATCGAGGTCGATGGTATCTACTGAGGCTATGTTTCTCGCATGGGTGAGGTCACACCCGCTCTGCCGCAGTGCAGAGAGGTAGAGGGGGTCACGGATCCCCTTCTCTGCAAGCAGGGTCCCTGACAGCAGAACGTCAGAGGTGGTATCGCTGACTACATTGCCATCCTCAAGAAGGAGGATGCGGTCGACAGGGCAGGAGAGCACATCCTCAAGGCGGTGTTCGATGATGATGATGGTCTTGCCGGTGCTCTTGTGCAGCTCGTCAATGAGGGCGATGGCACGCCTGCCCGTCTCCGGGTCGAGGTTGGCAAGCGGCTCGTCAAACAAGAGGATATCGACCTCATCGACTAGGACACCGGCAAGGGAGACCCTCTGCTTCTGGCCTCCTGAGATCTCCTGCGGACTTTGGGAGAGGAACTGCTCCATCCCGACAACGTGGGCCATGGCCTCGACCAAAGGAACCATTTCAGATTGGGCCATGCACTGGTTTTCCAGGGAGAAGGCGATGTCCTCCCCTACGGTAAGGCCTACAAACTGCCCGTCAGTATCCTGCAATACCGTGCCGACGCTCTTGTTGATCTCATAGATGTCGCAACTTTCCACATCCAGCCCAGCGACATGCACACTGCCTTCCATGGTTCCAGGGAAGGCATTGGGAATGAGTGCGTTGATACAGTTGCCCAAGGTACTTTTCCCACTGCCCGAGGGCCCCACGATGAGGACCTTCTCACCCCGATAGATATCGAGGGTGAGACCTTTCAACGTAGGGCTCTTCTGTGCCTTGTAGGTAAAAGAGAAATCCTTGAACGATATGATCGGTTCTTGCATTCCTACTTTGTGGTGTCAGCAGTGAGGTTGGTGTTGTCCTTGTTCCGTTTGGCCACCAGCAACATCAACAGCGTACCAAGGATACCGATGACGATGGTGTTGGATATGGCGATGATCAGTTGCTGGGTTATGACCTTGTCCAGAGGCTCGGCAAAGAGCAGGAAGTCAAGGACAGCACTGATGAGATACCCAAAGAAGTTACCGACAAAGGCAAGAAGGATATAGAGCCCGATCTGGCCTTTGGAGAAAAAGCCTGTGTCCAGGGCACGTTTGGTCAGGATCGGGAACAACCCGATGACCGCCCCAACGATGCCGCTACCCAGCATCCAGGTGGGCCACACGCCCCAACCGGCAAACATGTCAGTCAGCCAGTGTCCGAGGAATCCCACAAGAAATCCCACGATAGGCCCGTACAACCCTGCAACGAGAGCAAGGATTGCCATCGCTGGCTTAATCGTGGTGTTTGCGAATACAGGAACACTCAACAGACCGCCAACCCCATACAGAGCGGCACCGATTGCAATGATCACAACCATCTTCACTGGCTGCATCCCTTTGGACTTTTCCATTCTATTCCTCCTACCTCATGCTTGGACTACACACATCATACCACCGAAAAAGTAATTTTCCACCCTTCCCCTGTCCCTATTCCATAGGTTGTGGCGAAACTGCCCTGGTTAAGGGCGAGGGCAAGGTTGAGCAGGCTGTTGACATAGATAAGGGGCTCACCCTTTGCCACTTCTGTAAAGCCTCGGCAAAGCTTCACCGGATAGCCATAGACGATCCTGCCATCCTTGGAGATGAGCACCTGCATCATCGCTCCAAAATGGATACCCAGCTTGTCAAGGAACTCATCGCTTATGTTGGTCCAAAGCGAACCATAGCGGGTATCGAGGATGTCGATGGCGCCGACCAGGGTATTCTCCCCTTCAATGCGCCCTTTCTCAAGCTTGAGCTTCACATGCCTGGCAAGAGTCGGACCAAGGTCCTCAAACTCCACCAGTGCGGCTGCAAGGCGGGAACCTGTATAGGCGTAGACATCCCGACCATGGAAGGTGTAGCTGCGTTGGCTGCCAGCCAGGCGGTTGGTCTGCTCTGAGATCTCCCTCACCTCAACGATGCCCACCTGCTCGGCGATATGGGTCAGCGTCCCGTTGTCAGGGGTAACCACAAGGTGTCCGCTCGCCGTCAGGGCAACCACACTCTTGCGGTTGCTGCCTACCCCTGGGTCGACCACACAGACAAACACCGTGCCGGCAGCCCAGTAGGTCATCGCCTGCATCAGGCGGTAGGAAGCCTCCCAGATGTTGAACTGGGGAATCTCATGGGTCAGGTCGTCCAGCCTAAGGGCATTGGAGACCGCATTGGCAACCCCGTGCATCGCACTGACAGCCCCGTCGGACGAACCGAAATCACTGAGGAATACCACAGTCTTCCTCTCTTGCCAAAGACGGGCCTGCAACAGTTCAGCCTTGAGTTTTGTTTTCATCCTCATCCACCTCATCAATCAGTTTCCGTAATTTTACCAGATATACCACCAGAAAAACAGAGACAACCAAAACGCCAAGCCCAACCAGGCCGACGAGGAAGGGGCTACCCACATAGACAAAGGAGAGCAGCACATAGCCTGTGAGCATGGAGAGCAGGAGGACCAACATCGTCAGGGCCAAAGAGACAAACTCCTTGCGTTTCATCGGTGCAAAAACTCCTCTATCACGAGGGAAAACTCCTCGTAGGTGGTGGTCGACTTCAGATGGGGGTGGCTTGCCACTATGCCCTGGGGTGGGCGGAACAGGCAGCCTGCATCGGCTTCCTCGATCATGGCGAGGTCGTTGTAGGAGTCCCCGGCAGCGAAGGTGCGGAAATTTAGGCTCTTCAGGGCCTTGACAGCATGGTACTTACCATCGTGCAGGCGCATCCGGTAGTCCTCGATCATCCCCTCGGAGCTGATGACCAGATCGTTGCACCAGAGAGTTGGCCAGAGAAGTTGCTTCATCAGGGGCTGGGCAAACTCGGTAAAGGTGTCGCTGAGGATGAGCACCTGTGCCATGGACCTGAGCCCATTGAGAAAGTCCAGGGCCCCCTCCAACGGCTCGATGGTCGCGATGACATCCTGGATGTCGGAAAGGGTAAGCCCATGGGCCTTGAGAATCTCAATCCGGCCTTTCATAAGCTTGTCATAGTCAGAAATATCCCGGGTAGTAAGACGCAGTTCTGCTATTCCGGTCTTCTTGGCGACATTGATCCAAATTTCAGGGACCAGCACACCCTCCAAATCAAGGCAGACAATATCCATTGCTTTTCCTCCAGATCCTAATGGCTCAAACTACCTTGCAAAGGCCAGAAAAATCAAGGCCCCCAAGTAGGCAGATGTTTCACCCAAGACCTCGATGGCACCCAGGACATCACCGGTAACCCCACCAAGGCGCCTGTGGCTCATCCTCATGACAAGCAGGGTCATCACCAAAGCGAAGAGCGTAGCAGAGCAGGCGGGCAGCAACGAAGGGCTTGCAAGGAGGGACAGCACAACCAAAAAGAGGGCCATCTGCAACAGTGGAGCTACCATATGCCTGGGCCCGCTCTCCCTCACCAGGGCGGAAGCAGTCCCCTCGCCCTCCCGTGCATAGGAGGAGAGGCTGGTGGCCATTGCCACCATCGTCCTCCCAAGGGCAGGGACAAACAGCAGGATGGGGAGGTAATCCACCAGCTCTGCCAGGGAGAAAACCTGGATAAGCAGGGTGCAAACCAAGGCAATGAGGGCAAAGGCCCCGACATGGGAGTCGCGCATGATACGCAGCGTCTGCTCCTTGGTCCATCCACCGCCAAAACCATCGGCGACATCGCACAACCCATCTAGGTGGAAGCCTCTGGTCAGATAGGCCATGGCCGCCACCATGAGGGAGGACCGGACAAAAGGCGAAATGGGCAAGAGGGCGATGAGACAGGAGAAAAAACCAAGGACGAGGCCTACAAAGGGAAACCAGAACAGTGTCCTATTCTGGTGTTGCCCTGTCCTCCCTGGAACAGAAAATCGTGTCAGGGTACGGAATGCACCGGTAAAACCGCTCTCCATCACAAGACTTCACCCTTGAGTGCCAACGGAAGGCCTGCCACCAGCAGGATGACGTTCTTGGAAATGGCTGCAAGGTCCTGGTTCATCCAGCCCGCGATATCCCTAAAGGCCCTGCTCTCTGCATCGGCAGGAATGAGCCCAAGACCGGTCTCATTGCTAACCAGCAGGATGTCGCAGGGAGGCTGCTTGAGCAGGCTGACCAACGCATCCAACTCCTTGGCTGTATCCATCTTGTGGTAGAGAAGGTTTCCAAGCCAGACAGTGAGGCAGTCGACGACACACACCTCAACCGATTGGGGAAGGGATCTGATGGCAGAGACGAGGTCAAGAGGCTCCTCAATGGTGATGAAGCGGTCTGCCCGATCCTTCTGGTGGGCAGCGATACGGGCCTTCATCTCCTCGTCAATGGGTTCGGCTGTTGCAATATAGGCGCGGCTCTGGGTCCCTTCCGAGGCACCTAGGGCATAATCCTGCGCATAGGAGCTTTTCCCGCTGCGACCTCCCCCTAGTACCAGCGTCAACTGGCTTTTCAGCCTGGTACGGATACGCACACCGCTGGTGGTAGAGGACATTGAACCTTTACCGCCCTTGATCGAGGACACATGACTCTTCGAACTCTTGATATCTATTGTTGCCATAGCTTGCCTGCCTCTCTTTTTTCCATCATAGCATGGCTTTGCCTCAAGAGGGAGAGGGATGTGAGAAAGTCATGCTGATTGAACACCTCCAGCGTCAGGACCCTCTCCTTCCCGTCTTGGCCCTGCTCGACCAAACGGGACAGGAAGCTCTCGATCTGCTTGGGGTCCCCCTTATCCAGGCTCTGGTGGTCGCGTCCCGCCTTGTCCACCCCATGGAGGTGGCAGACCCTCGTCTCGGCAAGCAAGGAAGAGCAGGCCTGGTGCGGGTCATAGCCCATCATCCACACATGGCCGATATCCAAGGTAACCATCAGATTGTGCTTGCGTACAAGCTCCTCTACCAGGGAGAAGGGGTAGCTGAGCGTCTCTGCACAGAAGAGGCGGCTGCTCACCGAGGATCGCTCCAGGAGCCGGTAGAGGCTCTCATCGAGGTAGGAGAGCCACTGGGGGATATCCTCCGATGCCTTGGGCCCATACATGTCAGGGGTAAGGTGGAGAATGTAGCCAAAGGGGTCCAGGGGCTCAGTCAGGGAGAGGATTCTCAGGTAGGTATCCAGAGTCTTCTGCCGAACGGCCTTTTCCTTCGATCCTGGATAGACATCCAAGGGGAAATGCACCGTGTAGGTAAGCGAATGCTCCTCAGCGAGCTCCTTGAGGGAGGCTATCACACTGGGAGAGGGCAGGTTATCCTCACCCTCGCTCTCAAACAAGACCAGTTCGATATCGTCGACCAAGGGGGCGAGATAGCGGACATTGGGCAGTATGTCATCTTCCAGGATATAGCTTGTGGTTCCTATCCTCATATCAGAATATTCCCTTTTCCCTCAGCAGGGAGGTGCTATCGGTTACCCCTGCATGGCTAAAGCTCGTCATTTCCGTAAGTATCCTGCTGGCCTGGGAGACAATCGGCCAAGCAGTCAGGGCTCCCGTACCCTCCCCCAGCTGCATGCCCAGATCCAGGATAGGCCTGGGTAGGCCGAGATAGTCCAGCAACAGGTCATGGCCTTGCATCCCTGACAGGTGGGCCGGGATGAGGTACTCCTTGCAGTTCGGCTCGATGGCACAGCTTACCACAGCAGCTGCCGTGGTTATGAAGCCGTCGAGCAATGTCGGCAGGGAGAGAGCCGCTGCCTCTATGATGGCCCCTACCATGGCCGCTATCTCAAACCCGCCGAAGGCAGCAAGGACCCCAAGGGGGGTTCGGACAGGATTTCTTTTGAGGGCAAGCTCTATGACATCACACTTGGCCTTGAGGTCGCAGTCACTCAACCCGCTGCCCCTGCCTGTTACCGAGTCGACTTTCAGGCAGGTAAGGGCTGAGGCTATGGCCGAGGCACTGCTGGTGTTCCCTACCCCCATCTCCCCAAAGGCGATGGCATCAAAGCCCGCCTGTTTCTTCTGGCGGACAAGAAGCCTGCCACACTGCATTGCCAAAAGGCACTGCTTTGCATCCATCGCATCTTCTCTCAGAAAATTCCTGGTACCCATGCCAATCTTGCGGTCCAGGACGCCATCGGAGGGGAGAAACTGGTGGGCGACACCCATATCCACAACCGTGAGGTCAACCCCATGGGCCCGGGCAAAGAGGCCACAGGCACCCCCTCCCTTCGCAAAGTTCAGACACTGTTGCCAGGTTATCTCCTGAGGGCTATGGGTTACCCCTTCCTCCACTATCCCATGGTCACCTGCAAAGATGAGCAGGGAGAGCCTGGATACGGGGCGAGGCGTTATGAGGGCGATCCTGATGGCCAAGGCGGCCAGTTCCCCAAGGCTGCCTGGAGGCATGGCCTTCTGTAGCAGGGTCTGCTGCAAGGCGTGCATACGATTCTTGTCTATCGGTTGTATCGGCATGGAGCCATTGTAGGGATTTATTCGCTGGCATGACAAGGGCAAAACGGGTACAATGACCACCATGCAGCAGGCCATCTATCTTTTTCTTGATTTTCTCACAGGAATGGTGATATCGGTCATGGTTGTGGCCAACACCCAGTTTGGGGTGGCAGCGACCATGGGCGTCTCCCTCATCGTCAACCACATCATCGGGCTCACCTTCCTCAGCTTGTTGCTGCTGCTAGGCAGGCGCAACAAGAGCATCAACCCTGCAAGAAAGAGCGCCCCGCCCTACCTCTGGTTCAACGGGGTGTTCGGGCTGGTAATCCTCAACTGCAACTACTATACCATCGTCCATACCGGTGCTTCGCTAGCCATGGCGAGCACGGTATTCGGCCAGAGCTTCTCCTCCGTCCTGTTCGACCTTACCGGCTTTCTGGGAATGGAAAAACGCAAGCTCAGCAACAAGAAGATGGCAAGCCTCGCCATCAGCGGGGTGGGTATTGTGGTGATGGCCTTGGGAGGAGAGGGAGATTTTGTCCTTGGGTATATCTTGCTGGGCTTCCTTGCAGGGGCGCTCACCATGACCCAGATGGTGCTCAACAGCACCTTTGCCAACTACAAGGGGTCGATATTTGCCTCGAGGCACAACTTTCTCACCGGCCTCATCGCAGGGGTGCTCTTCTACTCCATCACCGCCCCAAGGGCGACGCTCCAGGGGTTCAGGGTCATACCAAGCCTTTCGCCAATCCTTGTGCTGGGCGGAGGGGTCCTGGCCATCTTTGTGGTGGTGTCCACCTGCTATGTGATAACCAAGGTCCCTGCGATCTACTCAGCCTTATTGCTCTCTTCAGCCCAGATACTGACCAGTCTGGCCATTGATGCCCTGTTCCTTGATATGTTCTCCCCCAACCTTTTCATCGGAGCCATTCTGATGCTTCTGGGGATGGGTGGGAACCTGCTTTCCGACAGGGCTACTGCTCACTGATCCCATAGACACTACCCTTCTCCTGGACAAACCCCTCCTTTGCAAGCTGGTCAAGGGCGTTGAGGATGCGTTCCTCCTCAAAATGCGAAAGCAGGTCATAGATGGCTACCAGGCTCTTTGCACCGGTATCGGTAAGCAGGTGTATCAGCTGTCCCCGTATCTGCCGGTTGGAGTTCTCGAACTGCTTCTGCTTGGTGTAGTGTGCACTACGCTTGTTCGCATTGGGAAAGAGGGCCTTGAGCAGCACCCCGTAGTCCATCAGGGCATAGTACCAGCTTTTCGTATCCTCGTTGATCAAGCTCAGCTCGTGCAGCAAGGCTTCCAGCTCCTTGTCCCTGACTTCACCCTGATCGGGATAAAAGCAGGTGAGCAGGACCCGGCGGATATTGGTCTCCAGATAGACGGACTTCTGCTGGTAGCAGAAGCTGAGGATCGCCGCACCTGTCGCCTTGCCTACACCTGGCAACGACTCGATGAGGGCCTTGTCGTTGGGGATCGTCCATCCCCAGGCCTCTGTCATCCTTGCGGCCTTGCGGAGGTTCAGGGCTCGGCGGTTGTAGCCAAGGCCCTTCCACTGGGCGAGCAGCTCCTCGACCGACACCTCCGCCAAGCTGGAAAAGTCGGGCCACAGGGAGAGGAAGGTCTCATACTTGGGTTCAACCCTACTTGTCTGGGTCTGCTGGAGCATCACCTCGGAAAGCAGGATACGGTAGGGGTCGCTTGTCTCTCTCCAGGCAAACTGGCGCCCATGGTCTGCATAGAAACCAAGGATAAGTGCCTTGAAGGCCAAAAGGCCCTCATCTGTCTGGGGGAAGGTCTGCCCCAGGTAGGGTTGGGCAGCATCGGGATGGAGATGGGGAAAGCCGTTCATTTTTTCTCGCCAAAACTCTCGGGCAGGATGAAATCGCCCTTGTGGTAGGTGTTGGTAGCCTCTTGCTCCTCAGCCCTCTCCATGCTTTTGGCAGAGGGATCCTCCCCTCGCTTCAGCTTCTCTTGCTTACGAAGGTACCGGGCCAGGGCATTCTGCTTTTCGCTCTCCCGCTGGTAGCTCTTGCCGCTGCTGATGAGGATTGCGATCGGCCTAAGGGATTTGACATTTGCACAGAGGATCTGCAACACACTGGTGATGGGGACAGAGAGGAACATGCCTGGGATTCCCCAGATGTAGCCCCACAGGGAGAGGGAAACCAGGATGACAAAGGGCGAGAGGTTCAGCTGGCCTCCCTGGAGCTTGGGATCGATGATGTTTCCCAGGATGGTCTGTATGCTGATGGTCATGATGGCGACGTAGATGACATTGGACCAGACTGGGGCAAACTGGATAAGGGCCATCAGAATGGTGAGGGTGGTGATGATCAGCGACCCGATCGAGGGGATGAAGTTGAAGACAAAGGCCAGTACCCCCCAGAGTACGGGCAGGTCAAGGCCGGTCACCAGGGCAGTGAGGTAGAACATGACCCCTGTCATGGCGCTGATGACACCCTTGAGCAGCAGGTACTTGGAAACCTGGCGGGTAATCCGTTCGAAAAGGACAGCCACCCTCAGCCCCTTGCTTCGAGGCACAGCTGCCAACAGCTTGGGGATGGCACTCTGGCGTTCCAAAAGAAGGAAGAGGAAGAAGATGAATACAAGCATCGCAACCTTGGTAATGGAGAGGAACTTGTTGGATATGCTGGTCAGGCTGCTGATGGCGAGGTTCGACCAGTTGACCGGGAGGTTTGACAAAAAGGAGGTGCCTGCAGGCAGTTCGATGAACATGGTGACCCGGCTGGAGAGCAGGCGGTCGAGGGATACCACCTTGTCTGCATAGAAGGGGATCAGCCTGACCAGGGTATCGACTGTCATGATGATGAACCAGCCGGCTGCGACGAAGATGAAGAGCAGGAGCACCATCACCAGGGTGACAGATATGATCCTGGGTATGTGCAGCTTGTCGAGCCGACGTACCAGAGGACTGAAAATAAGGAAGCAGAAAAATGACAGGATCAGGGGGATAGTGACATCCTTGGATAGCTTGAGCACTGCAAGAATTGCAAGGGTTACGAGGATTCCAAGGAAAATCTGAATATACCGGTTGTTTGCCTGGGGTGTGTCTGTCATGGAACAACTATAGACCAGCTTGGAAAAAGCTTCAATATCTGATATTACTCTCCCTATGGATCAAAAGAGTAATTTGGATAGGATTCAGATCGTTCTGGTTGGCACGCAAGACGGTGCCAATGTAGGCTCAGTCTGCCGTGCCATGAAGACCATGGGCATCACCCATCTCGTGTTGGTGGGCGACCGTGAGTACGACGAGAATCGGGTACGGACCCTTGCACTGCATGCCAGTGACGTCTGGGAGAATGCTACACGGTATGAAAACCTTTCTGAGGCTCTCGCCACCAGCGTTCTCACTGTCGCATCAACCCGACGGCAGGGAAAGTTCCGAAAGAACAGTGCCCTCAATCCGGAGCAGCTTGCCCTCATGGTGCAAAATACAGGGGAAGGGCTCATCTCCATCGTGTTTGGCCGGGAGTCTGACGGACTTACCGACGACGAGGTCGCCCAGTGCTCCATGGTGGTAAGCATCCCCACCAGTGAGGACTTCCCCTCCCTGAACCTGTCCCAGGCAGTTCAGGTCATCACCTACAACCTTTTCGACAAGATCAAGACCTGGCCGGTGCAGGCAGTGCCTGTCGAACAGGGTCGCTGTGAGCAGGCCGCTGCGACGGCAACCTCTGCCATGGATGAGGTAGGCTACTTCAAGCAAGGGCATGAAAAGCTCTGGACCTACCGCTTCCTAAGGGATGTCTTTGTTCGAGCCTCCCTGACCGAGAGCGAGATCCAGAAGATGGAGAAGGTCTTTGTGAAAATGAGCAAGATCAAGATACATAAGGATACCCAGGAAGATGTTTAAGTCATTCTTTGACCCGCTTCCCCGTGTGGTCGCCCATCGCGGTGACAGTGCCCACTACCCAGAGAACACCCTTGAGGCCTTCCTTAGCGCATATAGGATGGGCGTCGATGTCATCGAGACTGATGTCCACCTGAGCAAGGACGGCTTTCTCGTCATCTGGCATGACGAGACTCTGGAGCGCAACACCAACGGAACCGGGAGGATCGAGGACCACACACTCGAGGAGCTCAAGCGCTTTGATGCCGGCTATACCTTTACCACCGATGGGGGAAAGAGCTTCCCCTTCAGGGCAAAGGGTGTGGTGCTCTGCACCCTGGATGAAGCACTGAGGGCATGTCCCGCACAGCGCTTCAATGTCGATTTGAAGACCAGGGGCGAGGCGATAGTCGATGCCTTCATCAAGGTCCTGGATGAAAACCAAGCCAAGAAGCGGGTGGTCGGGGCATCATTCCACTATATCAACCTCAGGCTCCTGCGCAGGAAGGAACCCAGGATCCTGACGAGCATCACCTCAGTAGAGGTGCGGTTTTTTCTTTTCCTCTACTGGATACGGCTTCTGCCAAAGAAGCTCAGCAAAAGCCGGCAGATAATTTTCCAGGTCCCTCCAAGACAGGGCTATATTGTGGTAATTACCCCCTCCTTCGTGAAGGCCATGCACAAGCGAGGGGCCATCATACAGGTATGGACCATCAACGAAAGAAGTGAGATGGAGCGCCTGTTTGCCATGGGTGTCGACTCAGTCATGACAGACAAGCCTGCACTTGCCCTTGAGGTAGCCCAGAGCATGGGGCTATTGACTACACCAGACGGAGAGCAATCGTGAAACAATCGGATGTACATTTCATAAACCTACGCTGTGAAAACGGCGATTCGCGCCTGGACAAGCTTGAGAGGCTGATCACCAAGGCCGGGATGGACAAGATCGACTTCAAAGGGAAGTTCGTTGCCATCAAGCTGCACTTCGGGGAGCCGGGAAACCTGGCGTTCCTCAGGCCCAACTATGCCGCAACGGTGGTGAAGATGGTGCAGAAACTTGGTGGCAAGCCCTTTCTCACCGACTGCAACACCCTCTATGTCGGGGGGAGGAAGAATGCACTGGACCATCTGGATAGTGCCTACAAGAATGGATACATGCCCTATGCCACAGGGTGCCATGCCATCATCGCTGACGGGCTCAAGGGGACGGACGAGGTGCTCGTCCCTGTACGCAACGGCGAGTATGTCAAGGAGGCCAGGATAGGCCGGGCCCTGATGGATGCGGACATCGTCATCTCCCTGGCCCACTTCAAGGGCCACGAAGGGACAGGCTTTGGCGGGGCATTGAAAAACCTCGGCATGGGTGGTGGTTCCCGCGCAGGCAAGATGGAGATGCACAGTGATGGCAAGCCCCAGGTGGAAGCAGATCTCTGCATCGGGTGCGGGGCCTGCATCAAGGTGTGTGCCCATGATGCACCACATATAACGAAAGGAATCTCCTGGATTGACCATGACAGGTGTGTCGGCTGTGGCATGTGCATAGGCGTCTGCCCTACCGACGCGATCCAGCCAGGCAGCAGCAGCTCCAATGACAGGCTCAACTGCAAGATCAGCGAATATACCCAGGCCATATGTGACGGCAGGCCTACCTTCCACATCAACGTGGTCATAGACGTCTCCCCTTTCTGCGATTGCCATGGGGACAATGATGTGGCAATCGTACCCGATGTGGGGATGTTCGCCTCCTTCGACCCTGTCGCCCTGGACAGGGCCTGTGTCGATGCGGTAAATGCCCAGACCCCACTTGCAGGTTCGAGACTTGGGGGGACCAAGGGGGACAACCTGGACAACAACCACCCCCAGACAAATTGGCGGGTAGGACTGGAACACGCCCAGAAGATCGGGCTGGGAACCCAGGAGTACCGCCTGATCGAGGTCAGGTAAGAAAAGCCGAAACACAGGCCAACAAAAAACGGCATAGTCGGAAGAACCAGGAAGACCAGAAAAATGACCTACATGCGAAGCATAGCAAAGAACGGGCCCGAGGGGGTCCGTTCTTTGCTATGCTTCAGGATATTCCAGCCATGCTTGTTTGTCAGAAGATCATCTTTTTCACATCAAGGTTATCGCTCTCGATATCCTTGAAGTAGTTGTAGGTGTTTACCTTCAGCTCCCCACACGCTTTTTCATCACAGACGATGACCGCCCTTGGGTGAAGCTGCAGGGCACTGCAGGTCCAGCGGTGCGATACACCACCTTCAACAGCTGCCTCAAGGGCAAGGGCCTTGTTGTGGCCATTTACCAGGATGACCACCTCCCTGCTGTCGGTGATGGTCTTGATCCCTACCGTCAAGGCAGTGGAGGGCACCTTGGAAATGTCATTGTCAAAGAACCGGCTGTTCATGACCTTGGTATCATAGGTCAGGCTCTTGATGCGTGTCTTGCTGGATAGGCTTGAGAAGGGCTCGTTGAACGCGATGTGCCCATCAGAGCCGATACCACCCAGGAAGAGCTCAATGCCGCCGTAGGAAGCTATGGCAGCCTCGTAGGCATCACATTCAGCCTGCAGGTCAGCGGCCATACCATCGAGGATGTGTACGTTCTCTCTCTTGATGTCGATGTGGTTGAAGAAACTGTTCCACATGAAGGTGTAGTAGCTCTGCTCGTGGTCGCGGGCAAGGCCGACATACTCGTCCATGTTGAAGGTCACCACATGTGCAAAGGAGACATAGCCTTCCTTGTTGAGCCTGATGAGCTCTGCATAGGTGCCCAGCGGAGACGATCCTGTGGGTAGCCCAAGGACAAAGGGTCTCTCCTGGGTAGGATTGTAGGCCCTGATCCGATTGGCAATGTGCCTTGCCGCCCAAAGGGATAGATTCTCATAATCATTTTGAATTATTACTCTCATCGCTCTCTCCTCTACTGATCGCCATCATACCCAATTACCCAGTGCAATACAATCGCCTGCTTATTCCACCCGCTCGATGATTCCCCCGCAGAGAATGACCGGCCCATTATAGAGCACGAGCGACTGCCCGACAGTTGCAGCCTGCACCTCCGAGGCAAAGACTGCCGTAATGGAGCCATCCTCGTTCTGGTGTGCCACAGCTTCCTTGGGAGAGCCGGTGGACCGTATCTTGGCCATGACGGGCACAGAGCCCACAAGGTTGCCCTCAAGGCCCCACACCACCTGGCTGGCGGTTACCGTGGTGTTGTAGGTGTGCTCCACAAAGCCCACCACCACTTCGTTGGTGTCGGCCCTAAGGGCGAGCACATAGAGGGGCTTCTCGGCAGCAATGCCAAGGCCCTTGCGCTGGCCTATCGTATAGTGCCAGATCCCCTCATGGGTACCGAGGATTTTTCCCTCAAGGTCGACGATGTTGCCACTCTTGCTGCTGACCTCAAGAAGGTCGGAGTAGTCGCCACCATAGAAGTCCTGGCTCTCCTGCTCGTGCACCACATGAAAACCCTGCTCTTCGTCGATCGCCCGGACTTCGTCCTTGTGCATTCCCCCAAGCGGAAAGAGCGTCGTTGCAAGCTGCTGCTGGGTGAGGCGGTACAAAAAGTAGGACTGGTCCTTCTTCAGGTCCTCAGCCATCGAGATGGCATACCTTCCATTTTTTTCCACAATCCGGGCATAGTGGCCGGTTGCGAACTTGTCGAAGACAAGGCCCTTCTCCCGGGCATAGTCGACCATCGCGCCGAATTTGATCTTCGAGTTGCACCAGATGCATGGGTTGGGAGTCCTGCCACTCATATATTCATCGTTGAAGTTCTTCAGGACCACCCGTTCATACAGGTCACTCAGGTCGAGGGTCTGGTGCTCGATGCCGATGCGGGAGCAGATGTCCTTGATCTTCTCAAGGTCTTTTGTCTTGTCAGGGGCAAAACAGGAGTTGGACTGCTTGGGGGCAGGAAGGTCAGTACGGTTATTCCAGACCGTCATGGTGACTCCAACAACCTCATGCCCGCTCTCTTTCAGTAGGTAAGCGGCCACCGTGGAATCGATGCCTCCGCTCATCCCTATCAGTACTCTCATGGTACCTCCAAAAAAAGTGTCAGGGGGTTAAGTATACAAGAACCGCCTTGGAATTCCAAGGCGGTTCAACAAGCGAGAGCGACGGGGATCGAACCCGCGATCTACGGCGTGACAGGCCGTCGCGATAACCAGCTTCGCTACGCCCTCGTAGCAAGTAGCAAGCTACAATATCGCAGTAGTTTTGTCAACAACCCCTAGAAAAAAACTCCAGAAATTTGCATGAGAGCGAGAATTGCCACCAAAACAAAACAGAATGGCGATCGGAAGCGCACCTGCCTGAAGGGTCGATCAGCTTTCTTCTTGCAAGCCCAACCTTGCTTGCGTATACTCAAACATGAGGAGCCACCCATGCAAGAATCCATTTTGATCTTTTTCCAGAACATCGGTACACCATTTCTGGACAGCTTTGCCAATTTCGCATCGGCTGTTGGAGAACAGACCTTTGTAATCGCCGTCATCCTCTACATCCTGTGGAATCATGACAAGAACAAGGGCTTCTCCATCTGTTCCTCCATGCTCTTCTCGGTGATGAGCATGGGCCTGCTCAAGGCAATCGTCAGGGCCCCTAGACCCTTCCAGGTACTATCCAGCATCCAGGGAAAGCGCCTGGCCACTGCAACCGGATACTCCTTCCCTTCCGGACACACCACAACAGCCGCTTCCTTTTACAGCGCTGTCGCACGAGCCTTCAAGAGACGGCCTCTCAGCATCTTCTGTGCATTCATGATAGCGCTTGTCGGAATAAGCCGACTCTATCTGGGAGTCCACTGGCCCATTGATGTCTTTGGGGGGTTGGTATTGGGAGTCGCAATCACCATGCTGGCCTACAACAGGCTCAGTGCCCTCTATGAGGACAAGGATAAGCGATACCGCTTCTCCCTTGTCGTAGGGGTCATTACCTTTGTCCTGGGCCTGGGAATGGCAATCCTGCTCAACATGAATTCCGTTGACCAGGTTGCTTTTTCCGACCTCATGAAGACCCTCGCACTCTCAGGTGGCGGCTACCTTGGCTTTGCCCTGGAGGTCAAGAAGGTCAACTACTCGACCGAAGCGACCATGCCGAAGAAAATAGTGCGCTTTGCGATCGGCATGGTGGTAGTTGTCGCCGTCATGGCGCTGAAGACCATCATCCCTGAAGCCGCCTACTATATAGGCTCCTTCGTCCGCTATGCATTCCTGGGATTCTGGGCAACCGGGCTCTTCCCGCTTATAGGAAAAAGAGTTCTTTTTGCTGATGCTCAATAACCTTGGGCTCGATGCCCTTGGTAATAAGGAACCTCCGCAAACTCAATAGGTCGTTGAGGTTGCCATAGCACTGCTTGCCAAACAGCTTGCCGCACATGACAGCGTCATCAAGGGCGTAGTGGGCCTGGTACTCCATGCCGAAGTGGTCGCAAAGGTAGGTCAGCTTGTAGCTGAGCATCTTCGGCCACACCTTGCGGGCTATGGTGTAGGTACAGAAATAGGAGGTGGCTTTTGCCTCCAGGTCATAGGACTCAAAACACCCTTTGAGCACACCCATGTCGAAGACAGCATTGTGGGCGACAAGGATGTCCCGTCCGATGAAACTCCTCATTGCAGGCCAAAGCTGGTCAAATTCGGGGGCAGCGAGGCAGTCCTCATCCTTGAGCTTATGCACGGCACTCATCCCAGGGTCGAAATAGGGGTGCTTGGGGTGTATGAGGGAGTAGTAGGTATCCAGCAACGTCCCCTCTTCATCAAAACGGGCCAGGGCAACAGCACAGGCCCCACCTGCATAGCTGTTTGCAGTCTCAAAATCTATTGCTACATAGTTCATCTTTGTTTTCCCAACATGATGGAGAGGATCGTCTTGTCGGTCTCCTCCATTCCTTCGCGGCTGATCCTGGAGAGGAAATCCATGCTTTCCAAGCTGGTATTCCCTACGATGCCACTCTCATTGCCTGGCGAATACCCCCTGAAGGCAAGCTTGCAAGCAAGGTTTGCAGCTTCCACACAGGAGTATATCTTAAGGGCGCAGGTCATCTTTGCCCCGTCACAGATGATGCCGGTCAAGTTCCCGATCATGGTGTTTATCGCGCGGTCCATGACAGGGAGGTCGCCATCGAGCAGGTAGACAAGGCCACAGGCCGTCCCAATGGAAGCGGTAAAGGCACCGCAGAGGGCGCTGAGCCGGTTCTTCCGGGCAGTGAGGGAGAGCCCGACAAGTTCGCTGAGAACCAAGGCCCTACCCAGCTTCTCGTCGCTACTCTTCAGATAGGAGGCGACGACAGCCAAGGGAACCGTCAGGGTAATGCCCTGATTGCCACTGCCGCTGTTGATGATGACAGGAAGGGGACAGCCAGCCATCCTGGCGTCGCTAGCAGCGGCGGCAAGGGCTGAGGCCAGGCTGAAGGCCTCAGTGAGGCTGCGGGGTTCATGGTTCAGCCCTTCTGAGGCGATCCTGCCGACAGAGAGCCCATACTCATGCCGTACCGCATGCTCTGCGATCACCAGGTTGGTATCCTTGGCATCGAGACAGAGCTGGATGGCTTCTGGTGGAGCCTCGTTGGCATATGCCAGAAGCGAGGCCAGGGTGGCCTTGCCGATGACATCCTCATCAGCCTCTTCCAACACGGAGCTGCAGTTGTCCACCGGAAGGGAGAGCAGTTCTACCCCATCCTTTTCCAGATAGCTGAACCGGTCATGCTCGCCGCTTATGATGGCTACTGATGAACTCTTTCCGTTGGTGGCACTGACCTTTATGTAGAGGGAGGGGACATCGACGCTGATCTTCAGGGAAACCTGAAGGGCACTAGCACACCTAAGTTGCTCCTGCCCTATCTCGCTGAGGATGCTCAACCCCTTATCGACCGAGCCTCCGCACACCCCGAGGGCAACCGCTGCCTGGATGCCCTTCAACGAGCAGTTGGGAAGCCCTACTCCCATGGCATTCTTGACCATGTCCCGGCTGGTAACCACCTCGACTGAGGTAGGGATGGTCCCAAGCAGCTCTCCTGCCTTCGCCCCTGCCAGGGCCGAAGCCGCCGGTTCCGTACAGCCCATGGCGGGCCTCATCTCTTTTTTCAGCAGTTCAAGGAATCTGTCCATTCCATGACTATACCATTACAACAGCCTATTTTCCAACCCACAAAGATAGGTAATCGTGGCGAAGGCCCCGGTATAGGCGAGCCACTGCTGCTCCATCTCACATTCGATCGCCACCCTCGCCAGCTCGGCCTTGACCAGGTCTGCTTCATAGCCATAGCCACTGACAAACAATAGCCTCTTCTGCTCTCCTTCAGAGAGGGCAGCTTCCCTCTTGAGGCTCAGATATGCAAGGCTCTCGTCAGCCAGATGGAGTGCAAGGTAGGCCTCCTCCACCTGCGTGAGAAGGGCCTGGACCATCTGGTCCTTATCAAAATATGACTGCTCTTCCTTGATAGCCTTACGGCTCACCTCATGGAATTTCTTCCCCCCATCGTAGATGGTACTCTTCATTCCTACAGAGACATTGAAAGTGTAGTCATCCCGTTCGACAAAAAGGAATTTTGACCCACCGTAGCCTAGCGATACCTGCATGGCCATATCGGGCTTCCAGTAGAGAGAGCCTTCTGCAACAGAAGAAGCGAGGGCGGCAAGATCGGTCATCAAATTTGCGATGCGAACCTGCTCCTGGCTTTTTGCCGTTGCCAGAGCCTGCAGGGTCTTCAGGTCATAGGAGAGCAGGGAGCGAAGCTGCTCCTGGTCAAGTTCCCCTACCAGTTCGTCATCCTCATCAATGGTGATGTTGCACAGGTTCGCTATCGCCCTGCGTTGTTGCTGCCTCTGGTTGGCTACCTGGGTTTTTGCCAAGGCAATCTGCCTAAGCGATACCTTGGCAGAGAGAGCCTCCTCCTTGAGGAGCATCCCATTGGAGACCCCCTCTTCAGCCAAGGTTACCAGAGTCTGGGCAAGCTTTTGCTCCTCATCGAACAGGCCTTCCATGGCAAGCAGATAGTGATGGGCATAGAGGCGGCTGGAGAGCTCGGAGAGCAGGGATTTCTGCAAGGCAAACCTTTGGGCCTGGCGAATCTGGACAAGTTTTTCGGTCATCGCCACCCCATTCTTCAGTTTGCCCCAGGTCCATAGTGGCTGGGTAAGGGTAAGGGAGAAGTTGTAGAGGGTATTGGTCAGCCCTGTATCGATGGTTACAGGTGTCGAGCTTCCTAAGGGGAAAGGGAGTTCGAAGGAGAGGGTGTCCATGGGGTTTGCCAGGTATGTCCCGCTGACCTCCAGGTCGACTGTCGGTCCATACCCTGCCTTCGCATCCTTTACTTCGAGTGTGGAGAGGTCCTGTTCGCTTATAGCCTGTTTGAGCTTGAGGTTGTTGGAGAGCAGCAGAGCCTTGAGGTCGGGCTCGGTATAACTCGCTGCCGATACCAACAGTGAGCTCAACAAGAGAGAAATCATCAAAATAAGAGGTTTTTTGTTCATAGCTTGCCAACCTTTCTGCGTATGAGACGTCTCTCACTTCGGTAGTAGAGGACTGGGATGATGAAAAGCGTTATCAGGGTGGAGGTAAACAGCCCTCCTGCGATGGCCTGCCCCAAGGGTGCGTAGATCTCAGCACCCTCCCCTGTGGCGAAAGCCATGGGAAGCACGCCCAGCATCGTGGTGATGGTGGTCATGAATATGGGCCTAAGCCGGGTTGCACTCCCTTCGGTGATGGCCTTGAGCAAGCTGCCCTCACTCTCCTCACCCTCTTGCCCCCTACGCAGCAAGTTTACGTAGTCGATGAGGATGATGCCGTTGTTCACCACTATGCCGCCCAAGGCAATGATGCCCAACAAGGAGACAATGCTGAGGGTTGAGCCAAAGGCAAGGAGCCCAAGAACGACACCGATGATGCAGAACGGGATGGAGACGATGATGATCGCAGGCTGGCGGAACCTCTCAAACTGGATGACCATCACGGTATAGACGAGGAACCAGGCGATGAGCATGGCAGTGAGGAAAGGAGGAAGGGACTCTCCTATGAGCTCGAGCACTCCTGCAGCCATGCTGCTCACCCCCTCAGCCAACGGTTCTGCAACAAGGTAGTCGTTCATGCGTTGGGAGACCAGAGAGGTATCCTCACTAACCAGGGAAGCACCAATTGTTATGGTCTTGGCCCTATCCGTGTGGTTGATCTCACTGAGGCTTGGCTGGACCTCCAGCTTGGCAACCGAGGAGAGCCGTATCGGCTTTCCTGCAAGGGAGTAGAGGGTAATCGCATTGAGGGTATCCTCACTGAAGGGGTTGTCCGTCACGTCACTGCCCAGGATGATGGGGTACCGGTTCCCACTGGTATCGGAAAATGTGGAGACCTCCATCCCCTCGACCAGGATCCTGTTGGTAAGGCCCGCCTCATAGCTGTTGATCCCGAGCCTGTTGAGGCTGTCACGGTCCATCGCCAATACCAGTTGGTTTGCATCGAAGGAGGTATCCACCCTGGTCGACACCACAGCCTTGTCCTGCCCAAGATGGTCCTGGATTCGCTTTGCTTCCCTGAGCAGCAGGTCAACGTCCTCACTGACGAGGGTGATGCCATAGCCGCCCCCTCCGGTCACAAAGCCCAGAAGCTTGTCAAAGCCACCGTTCTCTATCCTGATGGTGACATCAGGGACCTGTAGGGCTATGGCCTTTTGCACAGCCAGGATTATCTCATGCACCCCACGATCACGTTGGGCTACAGGGACCAGGACCACCCTGGAGTAGGCTAGGTTTGCACTTCCTACCCCAAGGGTGAAGTCACTCAGGCCAGCATAGGTGACGATGTCAGAAACTTCGCTGACTTCACTACGGATGATAGCCTCGATCTGGTTGCTTCTCGCCCTCGTCTCATCCAGGCTATAGCCTTGGGGAAACTCCATCTGTACATAGAGCTCGCTGTTATCGGTCGAAGGCAGGAAGGTAAAGCCAAGCTTGGTGATGGTAAAGGCTGTGAGGACCAGGATGCTCAGGCAGATGACCAGGATAAAGGAGCTATGGGAAAGGCTCCAATCCAAGGCCTGGGTATAGCGCCTCTCGACAGAGGAGAGCATGCGGATGAAGGCCCTGTTTTTCTGCTTGGGAGGGGTCGGGCGCAACAAGAGCCTTGCAAAGAAGGGAACAAATACCACTGCAACAAGAAAGGAGCCGGCAAGGGCGAGGATCAGGGTGAGGGCGATATCCTTGAAAATCATGCCGATGATACCGCTGAGCATTGAAATCGGAATGAATACCACTACAGTGGTGAGGGTTGAGGCCAGGATGGGCGAGCCCACCTCATCGCTCGCCTTGTCGATGCTAGCCATTACGGATAGCTCCCCTGTCCGGTAGTGCCGATATATCTGCTCTAGCATGACGATGGAACCATCGACAACCATTCCCAGGGCAGCGACCAGACCCGAGAGGCTCATCAGGTTGATGGTGATGCCCATCAGGCGCATACCAATAAATGAGAACAAAAGGGAAAGGGGTATGGAGAAGGCAATGATGAGGGTCGACCGTATGTCACCCAGAAAGAGGATGATGACCAGAATCGCCATGATGATGCCACCAATGCCACTCTGCACAACAGTATTGAGCGATGCCAGGGTTGTCCTGCTGTCATCACCGATGATGGAAAAACTCAAGGCCTCCCCGCTCTCCTTGCTTTCCTTATCCAGCAGGGCCCTTATGGCCTTGTTTATCCTGACGATGTTCCCATCGCTGCGTTTGGTCACGTCGACAACCAGCAACGGGTGCCCATCACTACCTACCGCATATTTTGCTTTTGGGTACCTATAGGAGACCGTGGCCACGTCCTCCAACCGGATGGGGCTTCCCTGGTCCGTATATCCGACGGGGATCTGTTTCAGCTCTTCCAGGCAGGTGATGGAACCTCCATACCTGAGGTCGAGGGTCTTCCCCCGGTACTCTGCCGAACCGAGAGGGAGGCGTACGTTGGAGTACCCGATGAGCGAGTAGACCTGGGTAACGCTGATCCTCTTCGCCTCAAGATCGGAGAGCCGAAGCCTGACGGAGGCCTCAAGCTCCTGGCCCCCGCGCACGGTGACAGAGGCAACCCCCTTGATCTGGTTGATGGCCGGTACAAGCTCGTCCTGGACGTAGGAAGTTACCCTACCCACGTCACTGCCACCCGATACCGAGAAGGTGATGATGGGCAGCATGGAAGCTCCCCCGACCAAGGCCAGGGGATCACCTTCCAGGTTCTTGGGTAGCGATGCCTTAAGCGTTGATATCCTGTAGCGGACCTCATCGAGCTGTTCATAGGGGTCGACACCATCCTGGTAGTAGATGGTTATGATGCTCATGGAGTTGCTGGAGACCGAATCCATGGATTTATAGTTTGGAAGGGTAACAAACTCATCCTCAAGGATTCTGGTAACCTCATCCTCCACATCCTCTGCCCCGGCTCCAGGATAGAGGGAGAGTACAATGATGGAGGGCAGGTTGATGTCACTCATGAATTCAATGTTCTGGCCTGCAAAGCTATAGAGGCCAAAGGCTACCAACACGATGAGCAGCATCCCTATGACGACAGGATGGCGGATGGCCTGGCGGGAGACTTTCACAGGCCCTCTCCTTCGATGCGCACCTTCTGGTTGTCAAACACCATGTGTTGGCCATCGACCACAAAGAGGCTTTCAGCATACGCTTCAGGGACCTTGAAGAACCAGTCGTCCTCCAGTTCCACCGCTGTCTGCACATATTCCACCCGTTGGGTTTCGGGGTGGTAGACATACCAGGAGCCATCACTTTTGCGTATGGATTGGGCCATCCGCGGGATAGCCTCCTCTTCACTGTAGGTGATGCCAACCATGACGGACATTCCTGGACGGACCAAGGCCTCCCCATGCTCGACCAGGCATTCCAGGGAGAAGGTCTTGGAATCACTGTGGATAAAGGGGTCGATGGTGAGCAGGCGTGCCGGTATGGGTTTGTCCCAGGCAGGGTTGGTAATTTCTATGCGAAGAGTCTCCTGGCCCTTCCAGAATACGCTGTAGTAGGTCTCGGGCACCTCTACCTTAACCACCAGCCGAGTAAGGTCAGCTATCACGGCAATGGGCTGTTGGGCCCCTGCCATGCTTCCTACCGAACTGCTCTTCATCAGGATGCTCCCCGTCACAGGGGCCGTGACCGTTGCATAGGAAAGCTGCAGGGAGGCTAGCTCATACTGAGCTTTTGCCGCATCCCGTTGGGCTTTGGCCTGGTCATAGCTCTGTTCGGTTGTTGCCTTGTTCTGGTAGAGGGAGGCCACCCTGGAAAACGTGCTTTCGCTTGCCAGGTATGCGGCCTCTGCCTGCTTAGTCTGCTGGATGAAGGGTTCGCTGTCGATGGTGGCCAGGACCTCGCCCTTTTGCACCATCTGCCCTACCTGTACGTCAAAGGACTGAATGGTCCCTCCGACAAGAGGGATTACAGGTACCAGGTCCTTGGCCTGAATGGTTGAAGGGAAAATTCCTCGCTTCGATACACTCCCCTTCTGGGGCAGTTCCACTACTACCAAAGGCTCTGGCGGAATGTAGACAATCTTCTCCCTATTGCCCAAAAATATATCGACACCGATGAGAACAACAAAGATGACAGAAGCCAGGGTGACATACCTGGCGATGATGGAGAGTCTGCTTACAGGACGTTTTTTCATAGCTTGCTACCTTACACGTGTCTAACGTACTCATGAAAAAGTGTAAGGTCAAGAGAGTTCTCAGCGAGGGACGTCAGCGATGAAAAGTGTTCCCTCTACCTCCAGCTTGTACGTTTCCAAGGAAGCGGCAACTACATGGCACTCGCCCTTGCCTATCTCAACCCTCTCTTTTCCAGCACTGAAGGATACCTTACCTTCGGTACAGAACAAGAGCTCGATGCTCTTTCTGTCGCCGATGGTGTAGGCCCCTGAAGGACAGACCATCAGGTGAAACTCCTCGGTAGGGGTCAACAGGTGGACCCTTCCTGAGGTGCCGACCAACTGCAAGACCGGCTCAACCTCCTTGCCCTTGACCTCCATGATCTTCATAAGCTCGTGCAGGTCAATCTTCTTGTGGGTAAGGCCTCCACGCAACACGTTGTCCGAGGCACTCATCAGTTCAATCCCATTGCCCAGGACATAGGCATGCAGGGTTCTGGGTTCAAGATAGAGGGCCTCTCCTTTCTGCAGGTGTTTCACATTGAGAAAGAAGGGTGCAAAGAGGCCAGGATCTTTGGGGAAGGTCTCATAGCAGGAGAGGGCGATGCCTTTGCTTTCCAGGAAGAGGCCATCAGGGGTAGCATAGGGCAGGTCCTCCCTATCCCGGAGTGAGGCTATGTACTCTTCGATACAGAGGACCAACTCCTCCTGTTTCATGGTATAGAGCAGCTCAAACAGGGTAGAAATTTCCTTGTCTGGATGGCTCGAATGTTCATCGATTCCAGAAAAATGCTTGGCATAGCCAATAGGCATCAGAGCCCTAAGCTGGGGGAGTATCTGAGCCAAGGGCCGAAAGGCACACATGGCTGTGATGGGGGTAAGGGCATAGATGACCTCAGCCTTCCGGTTGGAATCCTTGTAGTTCCAGAGTTCTTTCGGAAAGCGGGTGCGAAAAGCGGTCTCCCTCTCCCACCCTTCCTTTGCCTGGACCTCGGTGGGATGGCACTGGATGGAAAGGGGGTGGTCGATGGCGAGGACCTTAAGCAGCAGTGGCAACTCAGGGCCAAAGCGATCGAGATGTTCCTGGCCAAACCAATGTAGGCTGTCATTCGTCAGAAAGGTCGATAGGCTCTCCCCGGTGGCCTCTACGGTTGCATCGCCACTGGGATGGGTACCCATCCAGAGTTCTGCCTTGGGTTTTCCATCTTCCTTTTGGCCAAGGAGTGCCGGGATGAATGACATGTTGCCCCAATCATACTCTTTCACCTGCGCCTTGATCTTGACAATGTTCATACGTGCCTCCAATGGAGAGTATACGATTCTTCGCATTGTATAGCAAACGAAAACATGGCCCTCCAGGGAAGGAGGGCCAATAGAGCGCTCAAACAGAGCAGGATTTACTTTGCGTATACGCGAGGAAGGATGACCATGGCTGCAGCAAATGCTGCAAGGGTGGCGATCCAGGCAACCAAGACGTTCAGGAAGATTCCTCCAAAAATAAAGCCGATCAAAGCACAGACTGCAGCGGTAATCGCATAGGGCATCTGTGTTGCAACGTGCTCAAGGTGAGGACACCCTGCACCGGTGGAGGAGAGAATGGTTGTGTCACTGATCGGTGAGGCATGGTCACCGAAGACGGAACCACCAAGGACAGCACTGACGCTGATCATCGCTGCGTTGAGCAGGGCTGAGCCTTCAAGACCCTTGGCCTGGGCAAGACCTACGGCGATCGGCATCACGATAGGGATCATGATGGCGAACGTGCCCCAGGAGGTACCTGTGGAGAAGGAGATGAGGGCGGAGAGGCTAAAGGCAATGACAGGGATGAATACGATGGGGAACCCACCACCAACAACCACTTCACTGAGGTAGGCTGCCAATCCAAGACCGCCATCTTCCGGGCTGCTCTTGATGACAGAGCCGATGGTCCAGGCCATGGTCAGGATGATGAGGGCAGGAACCATGCTCTTGATGCCATCACCAATGGCTTCACTTGCTGCCTTGATGGTGAAAAGCTTGCGTGCAGTGTAGTAGACATAGGAGATGACCAGGGTAAAGATAACTGCATAGAAGAGGGCCATGGAGGCATCGGTGTTGTTGAAGGCCTCACCAAGACTCATGGAAGCCATAGCAGCACCCAGGGTAGGAATACTCTCCCCGTCGATAGCACCAAGGTAGGTGGTCACAGGGAACAGGATGACTGCAGAGGCAATGAGCACGAGGATCGGAAACAGCATATCCAGAGGATTTGCCTTGTCAGCGTTGACTGACTCGTCGAGATGGATCTCGCCAGGTGCCTGGCCATACTCTTCGTTGTACAGCTTTCCAGTCTCTTTGGCGTAAGCGATACTTCTGGCCATTGGCCCAAAGTTTCTACCAGAAAGGATCAGGACGAGGACCATGATAAGGGTCAGGATTGCATAGAGGTTGTAGGGAACCGAACGCATGAAGAAGGAGAATTCGCTAATCCCGAGGGAGGAGAATCCTTCAGATCCCTTGACGATGGACATGACGGTGATGACCCAACTGGAGATGGGTACCAGGATACAGACGGGGGCTGCTGTTGAGTCCAGGATGTATGCCAGCTGTGCACGGGGCACTCCATTCTTGTCGGTGATCGGTCTCATGACCGTTCCTACAGCAAGGCTGTTGAAATAGTCGTCGATGAAGATGAGCAGTCCACAGAACCAGGCCATGAGCAGGCTGGTCTTGGGGGTGTGCAGCTTGTCAGCTGCCCAACGACCGAAGGCTCTTGCCGAACCGGTCTTGCTGAGCATGCCAACCATTCCGCCAAGGAGTGCACAGAAGAGGAAGATGCGGATGTTCCATCCGTCATTGAGTGAATCTGCGAGCATGTCGGTAAGGTTGAGTATTGCTACAAGGGGGTTCCCTCCTGCAACAATCAGTGCTCCTGAAAAGATACCCAGGAACAACGATACCATTACGTCCTTAGTGATGAATGCCAGGGTAATGGTGAGTACGGGTGGAATAAGACCCCAAATTCCAAAGCTTGCCATAAATGACCTCTCTCAAGTGTAGTATGGCAAGACTATAGCATGCGTATAGTTACAAAGTATAGTATAATTCATCGCTTTTGTAGAAATGTTTACAGTTTGTTATTAGGATAACACAAATACCCTAAATACCCCCAAACCCAAAAAATTGCCCCCCTTTCTAGGGAGGGCAATCGGTACGGGAAGCAACGATACTATCGAGAGAGTAGCGAGAACCGGAGGGAAAGTGCATCTATCGGCTTATCCCCGAGATTGTCACCATACTCCAGCTGATAGTAAGCAGCATCAAGATGGAATACCAGCAGGTCCAGTCCAACACCGATGGACTGATATCCCTGGTTGAGTCCGTAGCGGACATCAAGGAAGGAGAGCAATCTGACCGAAGCACCAAGCCTTGTCTGGCTGTAGAAGCCTCTTGTCAGGGCATCATCTTCCAAACCGGCGAGGGACATCACATCAATGACATCGACAGCGATGATCGGTTTGATGAGGGACCCAATCTTGGGAGCCCAGGTCAAGCCAGCATCGAGTTTCCAGCCATCATCATATTCGAAGGTTCCTGACTCATTTCCTGTAGGGTTATTGTCTGTGAAAGAGGAACCCAACACCTTTTCAGCCCAGGTATTCGCTGAGGGGAATACTTCCATCGAGTAGTTGCCGTTGAAGTTTCTTCCAACTGCCGAAAGACTGAGTCCAAACGGGAAGTTGACGTTGGCACCGGCTGTAACAGGAATCGCATACCCAGCAGCAAGGGGAACTCCGTTGAGGAACTTATCAGCAGGGTCAGAACTTTCATCCATGAGGAGGTTGATAATACTAGAAACCGTTTGTCCCTTGAGGTAGGTCTTGTAGACTCCCTTTCCAGTGACACCGAGATCGATGGAGATCTTATCAGGAACAAGTGCAATGTTGAATCCAAACCCCACAGTTGCTGCAGCTGTAATCTGAGCAATGAGATTAGTGTTAGTTGAATCAGAATCCTCAAGATAGGTCATGATCCTCTCTTGAGTCTCAATAGCTATTCCAAACCCTCCAACAGAGAGGACAACTGAAGCATCTGTGGTCAAGAGATCGCCCTGGCCTTGGGTAATGGTATTGAAAAGCCTTTGGGCTCCACCGACAGTGTCCCCATCAACAAACTTATCTATTGAACCACTTTCCAGGATTGACTGTGGGTTATATGCAGTCAGGGTAATTGCAGGGATTGAGAGCTTGAAGTTACTGCCTGCCAAGTTAGCAGGGTTCAGCAGGAAGCTGTCATAGTATCCCTTAACACCCAAGCCTGCACCACCCATGCCCAGCACCCGGGTGTTGATCCCCATGAAGGGAGCACCTGTCTGCTTGTAGGCAACGTTTCCAGGGCTATAGTCTGCAGCAACCAGAGGAGCTGCAACCAGTAGAACCAAAGTTAAAGTTATCAATACTAGTTTAAAATTTTTCATAGTTTGCTCCTCCTTATTCTGTGAGTAGATCAGAATAAACCTTATCAAATCCTTCACCAACGAAATCACCAGTGCCAGCAAGGAAATCATTCAGCATATCTGCAAGCAAATCAATTCCGCCAGCATCATTAATGGTTTGTATGTTTTCAAGTATCGCCTTATGATAGGCCTTACCATCATCAGCAGCAACCCCTCCAATTTTCTTGGTTTTCATGTATTCTGGCCAATCCTGATAGTCAAAACCAACAATTTCAGGCACAACAATCTTATCAGACACCTTTAGGGTTCCTGAAGCCAATGGTTTGTTAGCATTCAGGTATGCTTCAATAAGCTCATTAGCAGTAGGGGTATCTCCATCGCCATATGTATCAGTCCAGTAGGCCCTGAAACCTTCATGCTCGGTTATGGCAACTGACAAGATATACTTTATGATTGTAGAAGAACCTAACGATGGAAGCCCATCATAATCAATCAAACTACCCATTCTTATCATTGAAAGCGCTTGCTCTATAGCTGTGCGATATACCATCTGATTCAGCAGGAAGCTGGAATACTTTGCATCAGAATAGGAATAGGTTCCACCACTTTCAGTTACTCCTAACAAAGAGACTATTTTTTGAGCGATGGGATTAATCACATCAATGAAGTCTGCTGCATCGGTAAGTGGGATATCTCTATTCTTAACGCTCTTGCCTAGAATGGACCCAAAGTCTATATCCCCAAACACGTTCAAGGAAGATGATCCAGAAATCTGCTCAGCTACCTTTGCGGCAAAGAGTGCATCACCTACGATGGCAAGCACATCATCTTGATGGGCCGAAAGCAAAACTCCGTCAACGGAATCAAGATCACCCTCTGACAGTTCATTTAGCTTATTGATGGTATTGCTTATGAGGTCAGTCATCAGCTGCAACGTAAGGAGATCCCCTTGCGTGACTGTATCTCCATCCTTTATTACAGGAAGCTGTAATTTTTCAAAGGTTTTTGCAAGATCAGAATCAGCAGGAAGGCCTGCCGCTAATGCAGTTAAAGTTAAATTAAAAACTGTAACTGTTCCTTTAGCAGCATCTATCTGCCCGTTGTCATTGTTTACAGGTTTGCTCAGGTCCGCCAGCAAGTTTTTCTTCTGATCGGGAGAATTGAGAGCAGCGGCTAGGTCGGTTTTCAATGTTTTTTGTTTATCAGGGGTTTGAGGAGCCAAGAGCTTGGTGCCCGCGTCTACACTAACAGACAAACCCATGCTAGAGGTTGTCCCAGTCCCGCCTCCACCGTCTACAATAGTCTCAGCTCCGGTACCAGTACCTATGCCTTGTATCGCAGTCGCAGCCGCCTCTGCATTGGCATTATTGACCTTTACCAGGCCACCGTCTATCAATACGTTGCTGTTGAAGCCACCCATCAGGTTGGCTAGGTTAGTACGCATATCTGCATCACATGAAATCATTGTCAATGCAAGAGTGGGCACCAACAACACTATAACCAAAAGTTTCTTCATAATTGCCCTCCTACTAACAGGGGAGTACGTTTGTTCGTTCCCATGTATCATTTTAGATCCAGAAACAACTCATTTTGACTATACAAGCAACTAATTCTTACCTATGTCACAACTACCTTACATTAATTAAAACTAACTGCTACAGAAATCGTTACACATTTCACCCTGATTGTCTATGATGCTGCATACGAAAAACAGGCGAAATCCTATGATTCCGCCTGTTTCCACCTCTGTGTTTTGTTTCGGAGTCTAAAAAAACAATTCCTTTACAGCTTTCAAATTCGCTTCACGATTCTCTGCTTCCCCAGCATACATCACCTCAATCCGTTCCTTATAGTATTCAACGGTCTTGTAGCGAACAAGCTTCATGGTGGAGTTGACAAGCCCATCAGCTTCGCTGAAAGCCTTCTCTATAATCGCAAAACGGGCAGGAAGCCATACATTGGGAATAGCCGTCGCGAATTTTTCATATGACCTAAGATTCTCTTCGAGGGCCTTGAGTGCTGATTCAGCATCCTTGCACCCTTTCTCCTCGATTATCTTTGAGGCAACGTCTTCCTGCAAGGTTACCAATGCGGTAGTTATCACCTGATGGTCGTTGTACACCATGAGCTGGTTCAGGATCGGAAGGTTGTTGACCATGACCTCTTCCACTTCCTCGGGGCTGTACTTCTCGCCATCCTTTGCGATAAGCAGGGCCTTCGCCCTACCGGTAACTACCAGGAAACCATCCTCATCAAAGTAACCGAGGTCGCCAGTCCACAACCAGCCATCACGGAGGGCTTCAGCCGATGCCTGGGGGTTCTTGAAGTACCCCTTCATCACATTGTCGCCCTTGATGACGATCTCACCCTTCTGGCCAACCTTGGCCTCGGTAGTATCGTCCACCATGATCCTGCACTTCTCAGAACCTGCGACCATACCGCTGGTACCGAACTTATACCGCAAGGGGGAGTTGCTGCTGATGATGGGAGCCGCCTCGGTAAGACCATAGCCCTGGAATACAGGAATTCCGATGGCTGCAAAGAACTTCTGCTGCTTTGCTTCCAGGAGGGCACCACCACCTACACAGTAGTTCATCCTGTCCCCGAATATCTCCCTGAGCTTTGGAAACACCAGCTTGTTTGCAAGGGTATACGGCAGCCAGGTCTTGATCTGCACCCACTTGCCGGGCCTATGAAAGCCATCCCCATTGCGGAGGATTCCGGCGTTGAGACCACGATTGAAAATACCTTCGATAAAAGCACCCTTCTGGTGAATGCCCTGGGTCATCTTCTTCATGAAGTTGCCCGTGATTGAGGGGACGGTCATGATGAAGTGCGGCTTCAGTTCCACCAGATTCTTGGGGAAGTTACGGATGATGGAGACGTTGGCCCCCCGAGAGTCTACAAAGTGTAGGGTAATGCCCCTGATCAACGAGGTGTAGATACCAACTGTGTGGGCGAACGAGTGGTCCACAGGCAGGACTATCAAGGTCTCGAACACTCCATCAGGCAGCTTGAACAGCTCCACTGCATCGTGGGTGTTGGTCCAGTAGTTCAGATGTGTCAGCATGATACCTTTGGGGTTGCCGGTTGTTCCGCTGGTGTAGCAGATGTTGATGGTGTCATTCTCATCAACCTGCTTTTCCGTATTCTTGACGAGCTCTGGGTCCTTCTTCAAGGCCTTCTCACCCCCCTGGAGCATCCCGCTCCAGGTGATGTAGTCCTCCCCTTCCTTCCAGTTAGCCTCTGCAGCCTGCGTCTTCAGCCTTTCGTCCATTTCATCGAGATAGATGAACAGCACTTTATGGTCGAAGAAAGGGAGGGCCTTCACCGTATTGGCAAGGGTGTTGCTGCTTACAGCAAGGGCATACGCCTCGCTATGGTTTACCCTGAAGGCAATCTCCTCCGGGGTAAGCTTGATGGAGAGTGGCACACTGATGCCCCTGGCCTTGATGACACCCAACTCGCAGGTTACCCACGAGCCTTTCCCCTCACTAAGGATCCCAACAGTCTGTTCAGGCTTGAACCCTGCAGCCAGAAGATAAGCTGCCACAGAGTCGGAAAGGCCGTCGGCCTGGATATAGGAGCAAGGCGTCCATCCCTCTTCTGTCCTTGTGTTGGTGTATGCTCGGTTCCCGTATTTTTCTGCTGCACTGTGCAACATTGCAATGATTGTTCTCTGCATGGCTATAGACTCCGAATGCGAAGGTTTGGTTTCTCTTGTATCTGTATTTAACATTTATAACTGAAATGTCAGCAAAACACAATCAAAAAAGAGGTTCAAACCCTATAAACCAGCACATTCAACCCATGTTTGAGACACAAAATGAGAAAGCTTGTCCACCAGCAAGCAATTTGGAGGCAAAGAGCAAATCCTAGTGAAATAATGTCTTACAGGTAAAGGAAGAGGATGCACCTATTCATTCGATGGAGAATTCATAGACGAGCCCATCGAAAATCTTTGTGCAGCGTCCTACCACAGTCCCGTCATCGAGGATACACATCCCCCTGCACCAGAGGTTTGCAGAGTGTGGGTCCAGCTGCAATTGCTTGCATATCTCATCGTTGGGAGAGATGGCCGCTACCTTACCCTTCACAAAATGACAGGTCTGCCCATAATAGTTGCTGATGATTTCAAAGATCGAAGTATCGCTCTCATCTTCCATCGTCATCAAGGGTTCCCCGAACCTTCCCGCAATGTAGTAGTCGCTTAGGACCGTCGGCTTGTTCTCAACCATATGCAGGCTCTTCACATGCCACAGCTGGTTGTCGGACTCAGCGTCCTCCACGTCGATCAACTGCTTGTCGGCCAGATTTGCAAAAAGCTTCTCCTTGAGCAGTATCCTATACTTCCCCTTAAAGGCAGTGTTTGTTGAGGAGAAAGGCATCTGGGGATAGCCAAGCTTAACGGCTGTCCTGTTGAACAGGACAAAGGAACCACGCCCCCTGGTGCGGTTTATATATCCACTGGATACAAGCTCCTCAAGGGCTCTGCGTATGGTCACCCGGGAAACACCAAACTGTCCGCACAGTTCCATTTCAGTCGGCATCTTAAACCCTTCGCTCCACTCGCCAGAAATGATTTTCATCTGCAGTTGCGTGAGCACTGTCTTAAATTTCAAAGCCATGGGTCTCCTCCAAAAGTGCAAGATCAGGAGCAAGTACGATATAAGTATAAAACATTTTGTGTAACTAATCAGTAAGGATTTAGTATCATTTAGGACAGTATAAACCTTACGAATAGCAAAGTAAACCGGTCAATCAGTAGTGATAAATGAAATACTAATATTTCATATGCATTTGCAAACAAGACAATTGCATTGATGGGAATTTACAAATGTTCCTTATCCTTAGATGAAGAAAATACACAATCAATACAGAAATCTCAATCAGACAGGGAGGGAAAAGGACAAGACATAGGGTTCATTCACCCTTCAAACGAGCTTTGGACAAGCTTGTCAAATTTCCCTTTCCATGCGTGGAATCTCCTCCGATTGTGAAGACCCTATTCCATTCTTCATTCTTGGCTTGGATCCACCCTTTCTTTATTTCTATTCCATGAGTATTATTAGAGGCAAGAATGATTTTCTTCAGGAGGATACAATGGCTTATTCTGAACCGTATGATGCACTTGATGAGAAAACAAGAGATATCTCACGGGCTATAACCAGCCTACGGGAGGAACTTGAGGCGATCGACTGGTACAACCAGCGCGTCAGCACCACCCAAGACCAGGAACTCAAGGATGTCATGGCCCATAACCGCGATGAAGAGATTGAACATG
The DNA here is from genome assembly GCF_032144095.1 of Sphaerochaeta sp. PS. Taxonomy (NCBI): domain Bacteria; kingdom Pseudomonadati; phylum Spirochaetota; class Spirochaetia; order Spirochaetales; family Sphaerochaetaceae; genus Sphaerochaeta; species Sphaerochaeta sp. PS. The sequence continues at coordinate 169,442 of NZ_JAVSNJ010000003.1, read as the reverse complement.
CTGTGATGGCCTTTGAGTGGCTCCGCAGGAATATGGAAGGCTTTGACGAGGATATGAGAACCTACCTCTTTTCCGAAGGCTCCCTTCTGGAAGTTGAAGACAAAGCAACAGCAGCAGTTGCCCCAAAAGGCCCTGCATCAACAATGACCATCGGCAATTTGAAGAACTAAGGCATACACATAGGAGGATTTCTTAATGGATATGTTTAAACGTGATTTGGCACCGCTTACAGCTGAAGGCTGGAGCGAAATAGAAAAGAGGGCAAAGGAAGTACTGCTCTCCCGTCTTACTGCCCGCAAGGTAGTGAATGTACAAGGTCCCAAAGGACTCGATTTTACCTCTGTCAATGAAGGGAGGCTCACCCTCTGCGATGATGGCGATGTAAAGGCAGGCGTCTACACTGTCAAGCCACTTATTGAAGCCAGGGTACGCTTTAGCCTCAACCGCTGGGAAGTGGACAACCTTGCCCGAGGGGCCAAGGACATTGATTTTGATAGCCTCGATGCAGCAGTGGAGAAACTGGCACTCTTTGAGGAGAATGCCATCTACAACAGTTATGCTGCAGGTGCCATCAAGGGGCTGAAAGAGTCCTCGGCACACAAGGCTCTTGCCTTTGGCGACAATAACAACGACATACTCACCTCACTCACCAAGGCTGTCATGACGCTGGGCAAGGACCATATCAACGGCCCCTACTCCCTGGTCGTAGGAGTCGATGCCTGGATCGCCCTCCACAAGGAAGGCCATGGCATGCCACTCATTGAGCGGGTCGAGCAGATGCTGGGAAGCAAGGTAGTGCTCGCAACCTCGATCGACGGGGCAATCCTTGTCCCCTATGACAGCGAACATCTTGAGCTGACCATCGGGCAGGACTTCGCACTCGGCTACGAATCCCATGACACCAAGGAGCTGACCTTGTTTGCAACAGAGTCCTTCACCTTCCGTGTCCTGGAACCGAAGGCTATTGTCTGCTTCAAGTAAGATTTTCCTGATTAGAGCAACGGAGGCCAGGAGCAGATGCACCTGGCCTCTTATCATCTCCCAAGAAAAAAAGCCCACGATCCTGAGGATTGTGGGCCTATCGAGCGCTAGAAGGGAATCGAACCCTCGTCTCATGCTTGGGAAGCACGAGCACTAACCGTTGTGCTACTAGCGCGTACGTAGGATAGTACCAAAGAAAGGGAAAAGTGTAAATAACAATTCCTAGTATTGTGACCTACCCAGGAGTCCAAGGAAAAGCACCGCTCTGGTATTTTGTGGCCAGTGAGAAAGGAAAGAGGGAAACCGCAAGGAGATTCTTTGCTAACTCCTCGCTATCGTTTTCAGTATTTCCTTCTATTATAGATATTTGTCTTTTTTGTAAAAAAAGAATTTCTAAATAAGATTTGACAGATACAACCTGCTGAAGTAGAGTAATCAATAGATAAAATAAATTGGAGGCATTATGGCCACAGTACAACTGAAAAACATCTGTAAGGTGTATGACGGTAACGTCAAAGCTGTCGATAACGTAAACATCGACATCAAGGACCGGGACTTCGTAGTCTTGGTAGGACCTTCAGGTTGTGGAAAGTCCACGACACTTCGTATGATCGCCGGTTTGGAAGACATCACCAGCGGAGAGCTCTACATTGACGACAAGCTTGTCAACGACGTTCCCCCGAAAGACAGAGACATCGCAATGGTATTCCAGAACTATGCTCTCTATCCCCACATGACAGTCTACGATAACATGGCATTCGGACTCAAGATCCGCAAGTTCCCCAAGGAAGAGATTGACCAGCGCGTTCGTGAAGCTGCAAAGATCCTTGAAATCGAAGAACTCCTTGAAAGAAAACCCAAGGCCCTCTCCGGTGGACAGAGACAGCGTGTTGCAGTAGGTCGTGCAATTGTCCGTAAGCCAAAGGTATTCCTCTTTGACGAACCCCTTTCCAACCTCGATGCCAAACTCCGTGTCCAGATGCGTGCCGAGATCTCCTCCCTGCACAGCCGCCTGAAGGCAACGATGATCTATGTTACCCACGACCAGGTCGAGGCCTTGACCATGGCTGACGTCATTGTCGTCATGAAGTTCGGCGTCATCCAGCAGATCGGTGGACCCTTGCCGTTGTATAACGACCCCCAGAACAAGTTCGTCGCAGGATTCATCGGTTCCCCACCCATGAACTTCCTTGTTACCGCTATCGAAGCTGATGGCAACGACATCTATGCCAATGAGGGCACCTTCCGCTTGAAGGTAACCCCTGAGCAGAAGAAGATGCTGACACCCTATGTCGGCAAGAGCGTTACCTTCGGTATCCGCCCTGAGGATGTGGAATTCAGCCATATCACCAAGGATGGTGAGACAATCGATGGCCGTGTAAGTGTTGTTGAACCCCTTGGTTCCGAGACCCACGTCTACGTAGCCACTTCCAAGAGCCAGGTCATTGGAAAGATCGACCCGAACGTAACACCGAAGGTAGATACCAAGATTAACCTGATCCCCGACATGGCAAAAGCAAAGTTCTTCGACCTTGATACCGAACAGGTCATCAAGCCGGTAAAATAACTGCTGCCTAAAAAAGTGCCGGTCCATTTGCATGGACCGGTTCTTTTTTGCCTTTGGCTCTCTTCTCTCCCGAACAGTTACAGGATTGCGCTATCGACCCACTTGATATCCTCAACCACTAGGAAACAGGACTTGTCAATCTCCCTAGCAAGCTTCAGGATGTTCTTGGTATCCTTTCTCCGTACCTGGACAAACAACAGGACCACTTCCCCATCACGTCCTTTGCCCGAGAACTCGGTTACCCTAAACCCTTCACTACGAAGCTTAACGGCAACCTCTTTCCCCTTCACACTAAAGACCTTCACCACCTGCTCCCCTATCTTGAAGAAGCTCTCCATGGTGATGCCGACAAAGGTTCCCGTAGCAAAACCCAGGGCGAATGCCAGGGCTGTCACCGGTTCGGTAAGGTTGGTTATGACCTTGGAAACGGCAAATACCCAGATGAGAGACTCGGTAAAGGCGATGAAGAATGCAATCCCACGCTTGGAGCGTATGATCATTGCATGCCGGAACGTACCCAGGGAAACATCAAAGACCCTTGCTACGAATATGAGCAAAGCCAAGGTGATTGACTCAGGAATTACCACAAATGTACCCTCAGAATATAGTGTATTGATGAATATGCTGACCTACACAGGGTAGGCACAACACTAAGATACGAAATACGGCAGAAACAAACAAGCGAAAGGTATGGTTAAAACTATCATTCCATTTTCGGAACAATGCAATCAACCTGTTATCCAATCCTTTCGGATAACAGGTTTGGGAATAGGTTTCTAGAATAGGGCCCTATAGAGACTCTTGACTGCATCCTGTGCCTGGGTTGCATTCACCCCGATGAGAATTGAGGTATCCGAAGATCCATAGTTGAAGAAGTTCAAGGCAATCTTGTCCTCTGCCAAGGCAGTAGTACTTTTTGCAATGACAGAGCTGTCTTGCATGACACCAGAACCAATGATTCCTACTATGGCGTGCCCATGGTCGACAGAAACCTCCTCGAGTTCAAATTCACTCTTGAGCCTGCTGCACATTGCATTGATTACGCTGTCACTTGCCTGGGTGGTCTCAAAGAACCAGATGATGCTGTCGACACCGAACAAGGAGAAGGTAGGACGAATACCAAAGATATGCAGCATGGTCAAGAGTGCATGCCTGATTCCTGATTTCTTGAAAAGCATCAGTTTTCTCAGGGAGAGACGGCTGAAGCCACTCTTGGCAGAGACGCCTACCAGAGGATGCTCACCTTTCTCCCTGGTGGGAAGGATGAAGGTACCGTCATCCATGGGGGCATTGGTATTCTTAACATTGATGGTGATGCCTGAGGCAAGGATGGGTGCTATGGCTTCCTCATGGAAAACCCCTGCCCCTACTCCAGCAAGCTCACGCACCTCACGGTAGGTCATCTGCTTGATGACTTTTGCCTCGGGAACCAGTCTTGGGTCAACGGAGAAGACGCCCGATACATCGGTCCAGTTCTCATAGGTATCCGCCTTGGCAGCACTGGAGAGAATCGCTCCTGTTATGTCCGACCCCCCACGGCTGAAGGTCTTCACCTTGCCCTCTGGGTCGCAGCCATAAAAACCAGGAACCACATATTTGGTCTTGGGCTTGAGTGCTCTCTTCAGGTTGTTCCAGGTCTCGGGGTTTACCGTCCCGTCATGGTTAATCACAATCTCTGGGTCGGTATCAAGGAACTCCCAGCCAAAGAAGGTTGCCACCATCCTGGCAGCTAGATACTCACCCCTACTTGCTGCATATTCGGCACCGTGGCCGGCGTCGATCATCTGCCTGACCTCCTCCAACACGGGAAGGAAGGGCTTTGCCTGCATTCCAAGGTCGGAGAGGATGGTTGTATATCTCAGGGCAACCTTCTTGAACAGGTCCTTGCATGAAGAGCCTTGCTGGACCATGGCGTTGCACGCATAGAGCATGTCGGTGACCTTCTCATCATCCTTGGACCTCTTGCCGGGTGCAGAAACAACAACTACCTGCCGTTGTGGGTCAGCATCTACAATCTGCTTGACCTTCCGTATCTGTTGGGCATCTGCAACAGAGCTTCCGCCAAATTTACATACTATCATAGGGGGAGACCTCCCGACATCTTAACATTAATATTTTCCTATTGTATTGAACGGCCATCAGTTGTGCAAGAGAAGCGAAACCCACACCCCATCGACACATTTCTCGCAAATCTTTCATGACAGTTCACCCTTTTGCTGGTACTCTGATGCAAAGGGGATACGCAATGCTAGATTCCAAGCGCTCCATCTTCTCATGGGCCCTCTATGACTGGGCCAACAGTGCCTTCGCCACAACCGTCATGGCAGGCTTCTTCCCAGTATTCTTCACCTCATACTGGGCCGTGGGTGCTAGTGCACAACAGGGGACCTTCTACCTGGGTCTGGCAAACTCCATCGGAGCGCTCATCATCGCCCTCTTCGCACCCTTTGTGGGAGCCATCGCAGACTATGGTAGCTACAAGAAACGACTGTTGGTGTTCTTTGCGATCCTGGGTTCCATCCTCACAGCCAGCCTCTGGTTTGTCCAGAAGGGCAACTGGCAGCTTGCCGTCCTCTTCTATACCCTGGGAACCATAGGCTTCAGTGGGGGGAACTCCTTCTATGACGCTCTGCTGCCCCATGTGGCCTCGGAAAAGAAGGTGGACTTCGTCTCCTCCTTGGGCTACAGCCTCGGCTATATAGGAGGGGGGCTGCTCTTCCTGGTCAATGTGCTGATGTTCCTCTTTCCCGAGCGCTTTGGCCTCGCTGATGCAGGCTCTGCCATCAAGGTGAGCTTCATATCGGTAGGCATCTGGTGGATACTCTTCACCATCCCCCTGATCATCTTTGTCAAGGAGAAGAAGTCCGAGGAGACCCTGCCTATCGGCAAGGCGATAAGGCGTGGGCTCTCTGAGACTATCAGCACCGTACGGAACATTCGGGAACTGAAGACACTCTCGCTCTTCCTCATCTCCTACTGGCTCTACATCGACGGCGTGGACACCATCATCAGGATGGCCGTCAACTATGGGACAGCCTTGGACTTCCCCAGCGAATCGCTCATCATTGCCCTGCTCATAACCCAGTTCGTAGCCTTTCCCTCAGCCTTGGCATACAGCTGGTTCGGCAAGAAGATTGGCATCAAGAGGGCCTTGCAGGTAGCCATCACAGCCTATGCCCTCATCGCCCTTATGGGATTCTTCATGTCCAAGCCCATACACTTCTACCTGTTGGCCATCTGCATAGGACTCTTCCAGGGGGGCATACAGGCCCTCTCCCGCTCCTACTATACCCGCCTTATCCCCAAGGAGAAATCAGCCCAATTCTTTGGCTTCTTCAACATGTTGGGAAAGTTTGCAGCCATCATAGGACCTCTGTTGATGGGCATCGTAACCATTATGACAGGGAACAACCGGTTTGGCATCCTAAGCCTCATCCTGCTCTTTGCGACAGGGGGGATCCTCTTGTCCAGGGTCGACGAAGAACTGGGCAAACAAGAGTGTGAAGCCTTCTCAGACAAGTACTAGCACCTGTTCCGGATTTGCTAAGGAGGGGAGCTTTTGGATCCCTTCCTTTACATTAGAGGGCGTACATGGTACTACTGTCTTGCCGAAACTCTTCGGATAAAGGAACCATAGTGCACCCGATTCAAGAAAATAAGATGGGCATCAAGCCCATACCCACCTTAGTACTTTCCATGTCCTTTCCCATCATGATCAGCATGATGGTCCAGGCTCTCTATAATGTTGTCGACAGCATCTTCCTCGCACAGTACAGCGAAGTGGCCCTTACCGCAGTCTCCTTGGCCTTTCCCATGCAGAACCTGCTCATCGCAGTGGCAGTGGGGACCTCATTGGGGGTAAACTCCCTCCTTGCCAGGAAATTGGGGGCAAAGGATTTTGAAGGCGCGGAAAAGGCGGCCAACAACGGACTGGTCCTCTCCTTCTTCAGCTGGATCCTCTTTGCCATCATAGGCCTGTTCTTCTCCAAAATATTCTTTGGATTCTTCACCGACGACCCAGAACTCCTACGGATGGGAACCCAGTATGTCTCCATCTGCCTCTTCTTCTCCCTGGCCATCTTCATCGACATCACGTGCGAACGTATCCTCCAGGCGACAGGGGACACTGTCCACCCGATGATCATCCAGAGCACCGGGGCGATCGTAAACATCATACTGGACCCCATCCTCATCTTCGGCCTCTTCGGTCTTCCCTCAATGGGAGTCCTTGGTGCAGCCATTGCAACCGTAATAGGCCAGCATGTGAGTGCAGCCTTGGCCATCTACTATGTAAGGAAAAACAAGGAGGTCCGGATCAGTGTCAAATACTTCAAGCTTGAGAAGCGCACTGTCCTGGATATCTATGCAGTAGGACTGCCTACCATCATCATGCAGGCCATAGGGACGGTAATGACCACCAGCCTCAACAAGCTGCTCATATCCTTCGGAACCGCGGCAGTCTCTGTGTTCGGGGTATATTTCCGGTTGCAGTCCTTTGTATTCATGCCCATATTCGGACTCAGCAGCGGCATGATCCCTGTCATTGCCTATAACTATGGAGCCCAAAGGCCCAAGCGGATGACCACAACCATCAAGGTTGGATTGGTAGTATCCCTTATTATCATGTCCCTGGGATTCCTTGTCTTCATGCTCATCCCAGAGGTCCTGCTCTCCTGGTTCAATGCCTCTGCCGAGATGCTGGCCATAGGCAAGGTTGCCTTGCCCAGGATAAGCCTCTGCTTTATCAGCGCAGGTATCTGCATCACCATCGCCGCCCTCTTCCAGGCAGTGGGGGACGGATACATCAGCATGATCATCTCCATCACGCGTCAGATAATCCTGCTGATTCCCATCGCCTATCTGCTAGGCCACTTCTTCGGCCTCGATGCCATCTGGTATTCTTTCATCCTCGCAGAGACCTCCTCGCTTGCACTTACCTTGATCTTCTTCTCCAAGGTGTACAAGAGACGGATACTCCCCCTCTACGCCCTGGCCAAAAACCAGGCATAAGGAACACGCGCCCTTTGACCAGAATCAGTTTCTTTGAGGCAAGCTAGAGTTGCCTCACCTCCATACAAGACTACCCTGGGAAAGTTCACCTTCCCCAGGGTAGTCTCTATTGCACTTTTTCTCTTTCTAGAGGAGCCTCATCACTCCCACTCAATGGTCCCTGGAGGCTTGCTCGTGATGTCATAGAGCACCCGGTTTACCCCACTGACCTCATTGCAGATCCTGCTTGCTGCACGCTGGAGGACATCGGGAGGAAAGCGGTACCAGTCGGCTGTCATTGCATCCTCACTGGTAACGGCACGCAACGAGCAGACCTCTTCGTAGGTCCTCTCATCGCCCTGCACCCCGACACTCTTGACAGGAAGCAGACAGGCAAGAGCCTGCCAGATATCATCATACAGCCCTGCGCTTCGGATCTCCTCGATGAAGATTGCATCCACATCACGAAGGGTATCAAGACGTTTCTTGGTAACCTCGCCTACACAGCGTACTCCAAGGCCAGGACCTGGGAAGGGGTGGCGGTTCACCATGTCCTCAGGCAAGCCGAGCTCGCGCCCGAGCTCACGGACCTCATCCTTGAACAGTTCCCGCAAGGGCTCTAGCAGGTCCCACTTCAGGTCTTCGGGAAGACCTCCCACGTTATGATGGCTCTTGATGGTTGCCGAAGGCCCACCTGAGGGGCTCTTGCTCTCGATGACATCAGGATAGAGGGTGCCCTGTGCAAGGAAGGAGATCTCCCCGGCACTCCGTGCCGCCTTGTAGAAGGTGTCGATGAAGACCTTGCCGATGATCTTGCGCTTCGCCTCAGGTTCCGTGACCCCTGCCAAGGCAGAGAGGAAATCATCCTGGGCATCAGCGTACTGCAACCGTATCTTATAGTTGTCCCTGAAGACCTGCAGCACCTTCTCCGCCTCGCCCTTGCGCAACAGGCCATTGTTGACAAAGACACAGACCAGCTGGTCCCCGATGGCCTGGTGGATCAAGACAGCAGCAACAGCTGAGTCAACTCCACCGGAGAGTCCGCAGAGTACCTGCCTGTCGCCAACCTTCTTGCGGATATCCTCAATGGCAGTCGCCACAAAGGAGCCCATGTTCCAATCGGGCTTGGCATTGCAGATACCCAGCACGAAATTGGAGAGGAAAGCCTTTCCCTCAGAGGTGTGTACCACCTCAGGGTGGAACTGCACCCCATAGAAACGCTTCGCATCGTTTTCCAGGACGGTGAACTCACAGTTGGTGGTCCGGCCCGTATGCCTGAAGCCTGGAGGCAGGGAGGAGACGGAGTCCCCATGGCTCATCCAAAGCTTGCTGCGCTTGGAGACACCCTTGAGCAGCAAGGAGTCTCCATCAAGGACCTCAAGGTCGGCAAAGCCATATTCACGTTTGTCAGGACGTTGGACAGACCCACCGTTCTGCACACTCATGACCTGCAGCCCGTAGCAGATGCCTAGGATGGGGATTCCCAACGAGTAGATCCCCTCATCGGGTCTGGGTGAGTTTGGGGTACCCACACTTGCAGGCCCGCCAGAGAAGATGATGCCCTTGGGCTGCATCTGCTCAAGCTCCTCCACGCTGGTGGTATAGGGGACTATTTGGGAATAGACGTTCATCTCGCGCACCCGTCTTGCGATGAGCTGACTATATTGGGCACCAAAGTCGAGTACGACGATGGTATCGTGGGAGAACTTTTGCATGAAACGCTCCTAAGGTTCTGGGTATGGGGAAAGTATAGCGAAAACTATTTTCTGATGCTACCAAGCAAGAGAACGTACTGGTGGGTAGGCACGCTTCACCGCTGCCGCCAAGGCAAGACCAAGGACAACCCCAACCCCGCTCTGCACAAGGTTCCAGGGGATTTCTGCCGCTGCAACCGAGAAGCCGCTGATGAAGTATGCCGACAGGGCAAAGTAGCCCAAGGATACTGTCGCCATGCAGACCAGGCCGGCAAGAAGCTTGACTATCGGGGAGATGGTGACACTTCCCTTTTGGCGGACGATCATGGCGACAAGCAATCCCTCAAGGCCGTGGACCACAAAGGAGATGGGAGCCCACTGGGCATATCCGCTGAAGAGGTCGGCCAAGGCAGTGCCCAACCCCGCTGCGATGAAGGCAGACCAGGGGCCGAAGGTAAATGCAATAAAGCAGATCGCTACATCGCAGAGGTTAAGGTATCCTTTTGCCGTGGGGATTCGCACAACCATTGTAAAGACAACGACGACAGCAGTAAGGACTGCAACAACTGCAACCTTCAGCGCATTTCGATTTTTTTCCATATTTTTTCCCTTACCTGACTCTGAATGCAAGCCATAATACTATGGGTATACTAAGGGAAATCATGAAATGGGTAAAGGTATGCCGATACGAATCCAAGGAATGAAAACTGCTTCGCTTCTCGCTTCGCCCGAACCCCCGCTGTTCCAGGCTCATCGCCAGGTAGGGGATGGAACGCAGGGCAACCACCAGGGCACTGGTAAGGGTTGGCAGGAGGTCCTTCAGCCGCTTGAAGACCGAACGTCTCTTCAGCAGCTCTCCCCCATCCCTCAGGCGATGGGACTCTGAGATCTGGGAAAAGCTATCGGCAATGAAGGGGATGTAGGTAAAGGAGAGGGTAACCACCAATGAGGCTTTGTACGGTAGGCGGTACCAGCGCAAGGCAAGCATGACATCGGTCATCATCGTAGTGGCAAAAAGCAGGGTGCAGGCGTAGGTGATCCCGATGAAACGTCCCCCCAGCCTTGCTGCCTGCAACGCCCCTTCCCTTGTAATGAGGGTAAAGGACCCTATGGATATGAGGCTTTCACCATTGCGGATGTTGAAAGGCATGAAGAGTGCCATGAAGAGAAGCATGGGGAGGATCGACCTGAACGTCCGCCCAGTATGGTGAAGGCCGGTGTTTATGCTTCCGACTAGGATAAGCAAAAGCACAGCCGAGTAGAGGCCAAAGAGGGTTATCTTCAGGAAAAACAAGGTGCAGAGCAACACCATGGCCAGGGTCTTGGCCCTGGGGTCCATCCGATAGAGAAAGCCATCACCTGCAACGTAGGTATTTGTTGTCATGCTTTCTCCAGGATGCCCATCCCGATGGCATAGGTGCTCTCGCCTACCAGGGATGCAAACTTGCTGTCATGGGTAATGAGCAGTATCCCTGCCCCATTGCGTCTCAACTGGGCGATGATCGCCAACGCCACTGCATAGGTGAGGGCATTGTCCAGTTCATCCAGGATGTAGAAAGGACGATCGAGCAGATAGTAGACAGCTGCCTGCAACGCCTTTCTCAAAGGGTAGCTCATGGTCGAGGGTGTCTCATCAAGGTCGAGTCCAAAGAGGGAGGCACACGATTCGACCATGCTTGCGACCTCCTTCGCATTGAGGTCCTTTCGGCGCTTCAGCGACCAGGAGAGCTCCTCCCTCACTGTGGGAAGGAAGATCTGTAGGTCAGGGTTCTGGAACAGGTAGCCGACACTGCGGTTCAGTTCCTTGGGACCCATGGTTTTGCCATCGAGGGAAATGGTCCCGCCAATGGGCTGGTCAAGGCCACAAAGCAGCCGGCTGAAGGTACTCTTGCCGCTGCCGTTGGGGCCAACCAGGGTGACCAACTCCCCACTGGAGAGCTGGAAGGCAGGCACTGAGAGCTTGAAGGGTTTTGCCTCAAGGGTACTGATGCGCGATCGGACTGTCAGCAGGGAGGAGCAGGCCAGGATATGCCTCTGCTCCAGCCTAAGACTCTGTCCACGGATAGGGTTGGGCAGGTCATCACCACAGAGGGCAGAGAAGGAGGAAAGGATCTCCTCCTTGGCCCCAAAGCGGATGGCCCCATCCTCCAGAAGAGCATACTGGTCGAACAAGTCCTCAAACTGCTCAAGGTAGCGGGAAGCCAGGACGAGGGTCGTCTGGGTTCCTCTCCTGATGAGTGTGGTGAGGTACTCCCTCCACGACCGGTCCAGGTCGTCAAAGGATTCGTCAAGCACCCATAGGGTGGGATTCACCGCTTGCTGCACGGCAAGCAGCACCCGTTTGCGCTCCCCTCCACTCAGTTCCTGCTGACTGGAAGTGCGTAAAGCGAGCAGGCCCCAATTGGAGAGGGCAGAGTCGACCCGACGGGCGATCTCTTCTTTGGCAAGGCCAAGGGATTCAAGGGGAAAGGCTATCTCATCCTCTACGGAGAGGGCAACAAACTGCTCCTGGGGGTTTTGGGAGACATAGCCGCACTGCAGCAGAAGTTCCCAGGGCTCGGTCTTTGCAAGGTCCTTGCCACAGACATGGACAGAGCCTTCCAACACCCCTGGAAGGTATTTGGGGCAGAGGCCGCTGATGATGCGGGCAAGGGTACTTTTCCCCGTATCGAAGGGGGCAAGCAGAAGCGTCTTGCTCCCTCTTTGCAGTTCCAGATTGAGGCTTGAGAGCACAGCATGGCCACCCTCGGCTCCCCACGTCTGGTAGGTGAAGATCAGGTCCCTTATCGAAAGGCTAGGGACACTTCCTGTATTAGCTGTGGTTTGGTAGTTCATGGAATCGCTTGTCAATCTCCCCATACACCCGTTCGTGGAGGGTTGCAATCTCTTCAGGGGAGAGGGAGGCCGTATAGATGGGCTTGCCTATGGAGATGTAGGCATGTACACGTTTGAAATCCTTGATTCCCTCGAGGCCGTAACGCAAGCCCTTGATGGTTATAGGGACGATGACAGCCTTGGAGCGGGTTGCCAGCTTGAGGCTGCCGTTCTTCATCTCCCCGATGGTATCGACCTTGCTGCGTGTCCCTTCGGGAAAGATGAGGATAGGCTTGCCTTCCTTAAGCCTCTGTACCCCTTTCAGGATAGCCTTGATCGAGTCATGGGGGCTGGTGCGCTCAATGAAGACGCACCCGATGGCATAGCACCAGAGGTTGAGGATTGGTATCCTCCTGGCCTCAGCCTTGGCCATGATGCCAGCCCACAGCTTGGCAGGACCTGCAAACGCCAGGATGTCGAGCATGCTCTGGTGGTTGGCCATATAGCAGATGTTGGTTACTGGAGGTACGTTCTCCCTCCCATCCACATGGATCTTCACCCCGAAGGAGAAGAGGGCGACATTGCTGATGAACCGGCCGCACAACTCAAACCAGCGATCTGCTGCCTTATGGGCACCGAAGAGCTTCAGGATTCCTGCGGGGATGAAGGCATAGACCAGGGAGAGTACCAATACCGGTACTGAGATCACATACCCAATTGCAAGTCGTATTGTTTTCATGCCATATCTCCTCTCAGGAAAAATCCTGTTTGCTGTACAATTTAGCATACTGTCCACCCAGTGCCAATAACTCATTATGCCTGCCCTGCTCGATCAGAAGCCCATCATCGAGGACAAAGATGCAGTCTGCATTCTTGACCGTGGTTAGGCGGTGGGCGATGACGATGGCAGTACGTCCGGTAGAGAGCCGGTCGAAGGCCTCACTGATGAGCTCCTCGCTCTCGGTGTCCAGACTGCTGGTGGCCTCATCAAAGATGAGGATCGGTGGGTTTTTCAAAAACACCCTGGCGATGGAGATTCTCTGTTTCTGTCCCCCGGAAAGCAGGGTCCCGCGCTCGCCTACCTCTGTGTCGATCCCCTTGGGGAGAGTGCGGACAAAGGAGCCGAGGTTAGCGGCATCGAGGGCTGCCCACATCTCCTCCTCAGTGGCATCGACCTTGCCATAGCGGAGGTTCTCCCTGATGGAATCATCAAAGAGGAAGACATTCTGCTGTACAAAGCCAATGCTCTTCTGCAACGAACGTTGGGTCACCTGGGTGATGTCCTGCCCGTCGATGAGAATCCTCCCCTGCCCGGGTTCATAGAACCGGGGAATGAGGGAGGCAAAGGTACTTTTCCCAGCACCCGACTCCCCTACCAGGGCAACGGTAGTGCTCCCTTTGATGGAGAGCGTCACATCCTTGAGTATGGTCTCTGTCGAAGATTCATATTGAAAGGTCACATGCTCGAACTGAATCGTGCCGTGGCCAATCTTCAGGTCCTTGGCATCACGGGTATCGACGATAGCGGGGGTCTCGTCCATAACCTGGGCAAACCGTTCGAAGCTCGCCATACCCTGTTGCATCTGTTCGGTAAAGTTGATGAGCCGGTCAATGGGAGGAAGGACCACCCCTACATAGAGGATGAAGGTCACCAGGTCATAGGATTGTGCCTTGCCAAGCAAGATAAGGATGACCCCGCCTGCAATGGTACAGAAGTAGTAGAGTTCCCGAAAGAGCCCAATGACGGAGTGGTACCTGCCCATCACCTTATACTGCTCTGTCTTACTGTCGCGCAGGATGTTGTTCACATCGTTGAACTTCTGCTCCTGGTACGCCTCACGGCCAAAGCTCTTCACCTCGCGGATTCCCATGAGGGAGTTCTCCACATTGCTATTGACATCGGCGACAGTAGAGCGGACACGACGGAAGGTCGCACGCATCTTCAGGCCATAGTACATGCCATAGGCAACCATGAACGGCAAGGGGATGAGGGAGACCAGGGAGAGGCTGACACTGTAGGAGAACATGACCAGATAGGATCCCAGGATGGTCGCCACACTGATGATGAGGTCCTCAGGGCCATGGTGGGCCATCTCGGTGATCTGGAACAGGTCATTGGTGATGCGACTCATCATATGGCCTGTCTTCGTCTTGTCGAAATATCCGAAGGAGAGCTTCTGCAGGTGGGCAAAGAGCTCACTGCGCATATCGGTCTCCATCTTCACTCCCAGGATGTGGCCCCAGGTCATACGGATGTACTGGCAGATTGCCTGTACAACGTAGATGGCCAGCATCAGGGCGAAGATGAGCAGGATTGCCTTCACATCCCCATTGGGGATATCGGTCTTCAGCAGCTGGCGGGTCAAGGAGGGGAATATGATGGAGAGGATGGAAGCAAATACAGCTACGCCCATGTCAAGAAAAAACAATCCTTTATATGGGCGATAATATGCTATGAAACGTCTGAACATGCTATTTCTTTTTCCCAAACAGTCGTGCAAAGAACCCCGGCTTACTCTCCTTCTGCTTTTGTTCCACTCTTGGTGCAGGTGTCGGTGCAGGTGCAGATACTGGAGCACTCTTTGCTTTTGGCGGGGTACTCTTACTTGCAACAGGTTTTTTTGCAGGGATGGCTGGCGAAGGGTCGGCCTCCCGGTTGTACTGCTGTTTGTAGTAGCTCATCCTCTCTTCCAACGAGAGCTTCTGGATCTCGGCATAGCTCTTGGAGCTACTCCTTCTTGGAGCATAGGTCTCTCTGCGGGCTGGCTGTTCTTCCCTAGGTCTTCTTGCCTGTGGGGCATCGCCTCTTGGTGCAGAAGCGATGGGCCTCGGCCCTTGGCTCTTGCGTGGAGGACGGGAAGAGGAGGAGGAGGAGGAAGAGGCATCCCGACGTGGGCCACCAGACCTGCTTCCAGCAGGACCCGGTCGCTTTCCACCCCGTCCCTGACCAGGACGGGAGGAGGATGGGGCGTACTCATCGCTCTTGACCAGGTCCCTGAAGGAGAACTTGGCACTCTTGTCCTCAACCTCAGGCAATTCGCCCTCGGCAGGCCAAATTACCGGGATCTTCATGTTGATGTAGGTTTCGATGGGCTCAAGGCCGAATACATACTCCTCATCGGCAAGGGTGATGGACTTCCCACTCTTTCCTGCCCGGGCAGTACGCCCAATCCTGTGTACATAGCTTTCAAAGTCATCAGGGATGTCATAGTTGACGACCAGCTGGAGGTCATCGATCTGCAAGCCACGGGCAGCGACGTCAGTTGCCACCAAGAACTTGATCTTCCCTTCCTTCATCCGGTCGATCGTCTCAAGCCTCTTGGCCTGGGCGAGGTCTCCCATCAGGTATTTGGCAGCATATCCGTTGAGGGTGAGGCGTTTTGAGACCTCGATGCAACGGGCCTTGGTGTTGGTGAACACAAGGCAGTTCTCAGGATTTTCCCTGTGCAGGAGTTGCAACAGCAGCTTGAACTTGTCACTCTTGGAGATGTGATAGAGCTCCTGGGTGATAGCCTTGACGGTTATTTCTTCAGGTTCGACCTCAATCTCCGCCGGGTTGTTCATGAACGACCAGGCGAGGTTCTTGACCTTGGTGCCCAGGGTTGCAGAGAAGAGCATGGTCTGCCTTTCGGTACAGGGGCGAAGCAGGCTGAACATGTTCTGGATGTCAGGGTAGAAGCCCATGTCAAAGAGCCTGTCCGCCTCGTCCACTACGAAGATGTCGAACTGACGGAAGTCAATCTTGTGCATCTTCTGGTAGTCGAGGATCCTTCCCGGAGTGCAGACAAAGATGTCACACCCGCTTGCCAGGATCTTGTCTTGCTGTGCATACCCTACTCCACCATAGAAACAACCGACGGTGAGGTCGATCACATGTTCCGATAGCTTGAGGGTGTCCTCTTCGATCTGGACTGCCAGCTCACGGGTAGGGGCAACAATGAGGGCCTTGGGCTTTCCTTTGCCCTCTTTTTGTGCCTGTACGAATTTTTCCAGGATGGTCAGGACATAGACTGCCGTCTTGCCGCTACCTGTTTTTGACTGAACCATCACATCTCGTTGGGTGAGGCTCACAGGAAGCACGCGTTGCTGTACTTCAGTACAATCGGTAAAATGAGCGGACGCAACGCCTTTGAGAACTTGCTCACTTAAGGGTAATTCGGTAAATTTCATGAATACTATATATCGCCTTTATAAGAATTTGCAAACTTGTATATCTGAGGGGGCCAAAAAGAAGCGGGCCCACCAAATAAAGATAGAGCAAAACAACACTATTGTCCACCTCCCCTACCAAAACATAGCCAAGGGCAAAGGCTCTGTTTCATGTTTAGCAGCTCTAGCAGCCAACGAATGAATGAGCGTAGGTTAGATAGATTGGAAGTGGACAGCCCCTGCAAATAGGATTCAGTTGGGATCATCACCAACCCCCCTCCCACCTGCATAGCCTAGCCTAGTCCTCCAGCTCCCAGGAGCGCACAAGGTCACAGATAGCATGGGTGCGGGTAAAGGGAGGGCAGAAGGGCCGTCCATCAAGGGCTGCAAGGGGCATAGCACCCATGCTGGTAGCCGAGATGAACAGTTCGTCATAGAGCCCTTTGGCAAGGTCCGAAGCCAGTGGGGCCGAAAATACAACCTCAATGCCCAAGACCTTGGCGGCCTGAAGGATTCTGTCGCGGGTCACCCCCAGAAGGACCTCGTCATCCTTGGCAGTAAAGAGCCTGCCGTCACGAAAGGCAAAGAAGTTGCTGCGGGTCCCTTCCAGGACCTGGCCATTGCGGTCGATCAGGAGGGCCTCAAAGCCCCCGGAGCGCCTGGATTTCTCCAAGGCCATGTAGTTGAGCAAGAGATTTCCTGTTTTGCAGGAAGGCATGAGCCGCTCCCCTTCGTACGTGATGGCGCTGACCCCTTGGGTATAAAACCCCTCGGGATAGCTGAGCAATGCAGAGGCCGTAATAAAGCAGAGTGGCTCCGGGCCACCGAAAACCTGAATCCTTACGGTGGCCTCTTCCAGGCTATCCAAACGGATAAGCTCATGGACCCAGGAGCTCAACTCCCCCTCACTGAAAGGGTGTTGCAGATGGATGCCCCTACAGGAGTTTGCAAGCCGTACCAGATGGTCCTCCAGGTGCACAGGATGTGCCTTGATCACCCGAATGGACTCATAGGTGGAGAAGCCGAACTGGACCTCCCTGTTTGTCACAGGCAGGCACGCCTCCCTTTCAGCAATGACAACCCCGTTTCTTATCGCATGTTCTCTGACCATGAAGGTACCTTCTTTTCTACGTATTAGGGATATCTGAGCAGTTCTCGGGGCTTGCTGCCATTGGGTGGGCCGACATAGCCCATCTCCTCCATCTGCTCTACCAGGCGTGCAGCACGGTTATACCCAATCTTGAGCCTTCTCTGCAAGTAGGAGGCAGAGGCGCTCTTTCGCTCAACCACGATCTCAAGGGCACGTTCCATAAGCTGGTCATCATCGGTTCCATCAGCATAGTCACTTCCGTTGTCACTGCTGGCAGGCTCCTCATCCTCGAAGAAGGAGTCGTCGATGAAGTCAGGTACCCCTTGCTTGGAGACAAACCGTACGACCTGCTCAACTTCCTTGTCGCTGAGGAATGCCCCCTGGATCCGCTCGGCAGTGGGGTCGCTGCTGGCAACAAAGAGCATATCACCCTTGCCCAGAAGCTTCTCAGCCCCGCCTTCATCGATGATGATGCGGCTATCTGTAGTACTGGTGACGGCAAAGGCGATGCGGGTTGGGATATTGCTCTTGATGACGCCGGTGATGACATCCACACTCGGCCTCTGGGTAGCAAGCACCAGGTGGATGCCGACAGCCCGGCTCATGGCCGCAAGACGGGAGACCTTGTTCTCAAGCTCCTTCCCTACGGTATGCATCAGGTCAGCAAACTCATCGATGACGATGACAATATAGGGCAGCTTTTCCCGGGCAAGGCGGTCCTCGACAATCTTTCCATTGTAGCCCTCGATATTCCTTGCGTTGATGCCCTGCAGCAGACGATACCGCCTGTCCATCTCATAGAGGCAGAAATCGAAGGCCTTCAGGGTCTTTTTCGGGTCGTGTATCACCGGAGTCAGCAGGTGGGGGATTCCATTGTAGATGCTCAGCTCAACGATCTTCGGGTCAACCAGGATAAGGCGGATCTCCTTGGGAGACTTGCGAAAGAGAAGGGAGCAGATCATGGAGTTCACGCAAACGCTCTTGCCACTTCCCGTGGATCCTGCGATGAGCAGATGGGGGGCCTTGTTGACGTCCATGACGATCGGCTCTCCCATAAGGTTCCTGCCAAGGACCATCGGAATATGGTATTGCTTGTCGTCGATGGAGGATATCATCTCCTTGAATCCGATGATGTCCCGCTTGAGGTTGGGTATCTCGATGCCGACCGCTGACTTGCCGGGAATGGGAGCCACAATCCTCACCTGCTTTGCCGCAAGTGCCAAGGCGATGTTGTCGGCAAGGTTCACTATGGAGTTGACCCTGATCCCCGGCGCTGGGAGGATCTCAAACATGGTGACCGTGGGACCCCTGACGATGTTGGTAAGCTCAACATGCACATTGAACTGCTCCAGGGTCGCAACCAGGGTCTTGCCTCGTTCAAGACTCTCCTCATCAACCTCATTGCCAATCTTGGGATAGGTCACCAGGATCGATTCTGGAGGGAACTGGTAGGAGAGCTTGCCCTTGTTGATGAGGGCACTGCCACTGCCACAGTTGTTGGTCAAACCACCAACCCCACTGGCAACCTCCAACTCATCCTCTTCATTGGTGACGACAACTTCAGCAACGGGAGCATCCTCACTAAAGCCTCCGTTGATGGGCCTTGCCGTGCTCTGGGGTGCGAACGGGCTGATGCCCTGCTCAGGTTCCTTGACAGGGGGAGCTTCCTCAACAGGAACCTCCACCTTGGCCTGTACAGGAGGCCTTACGGAGAGGATCCGTTCCCTGACCTGCAGGGGCTGTTCATCATCATCCTGCTGTTGGGGTATCCTTACTCCAAGGGCAACAGCCTCAAGGCCTTTGCTCTGCTGCTTGTGGGCAACAGCCTCTGCAAGCATACCCGTTGCCTTTCCCGTGGGTTCGGCTTTGGGCTCCACTGCCTGGGAAGGTCCTTTGCCAACAGCTTCCAGGGCACCTTGCAGGAAACCTGAAAGCTTGGCCATATGCTTTTTCTCCGGCATTTCCGGTTTTGGTTCAGCAGGCTTCTGCTCGGCCTGTTGCGCTGCTCGCTTTTCCTGCAGCTCACGCTGCTTCATCTCAAGGTAGGAGACTCCATTGTTACGTTCCCGCTCCTCCTTGATAGCCTCCAAAGCCCCGATGCTGACAACTCCAAGGGCGGGTTGCGTCTCGGATTCTATGATAACGGCATCCTCGACCACAACCTTTTTCTCACGCTTTCGCTTGAGGCTTCCCAACTCCGGGATCTCTGCGATGGGGGGGAAGGTGAGTTTTTCATCTGAGAGGATGTCAACTTCCGGAGCAACCTGCTTTTTGGTGAGGACGATATTCTCCTCTTCATCCAACGTGGATCTCTCCGCCTTCTCACGCCGTTTCTGCTCTTTTTTGAACCGCCTTCTCTGCAGTCTCGTCATCCCCTGCATGTCAACGCTCTTGCCCTCGGTGGCCATGGCAAGCTTTTTCTGAAAGGCCTGCTTTTTCTGAAACTGACGGTCCAGGGCATCACCGATGAGGGTAAAGGCAACAAAGAGGATGGTCTCGGCAAGGAAGGCAACAACAACCCTAAGCGATGCGGAACGGGGGTCGGAACCGGCAGCGTATAAGAAGGATTGCAGGAAATGGGGACGCGGGCTCTGCTGCAACATGTGTGAAAGTATCATCAGGGTATAGAACATGAGGGCGGTAAGTGGAAGCAGGATAAACGAAAAGCGCCTCTTTCCACGAAAGGCAAAGCCCATACCGCTCCAGACAAACAGCAAGGCAATGAGTGGGACCAAGCCCAAGGGGGAATCGGTGGCCGAAAACCCAAATACCCGGGAAACCAGCAACAGAGCGTGCCCCACCATCGGATGGGATTTTCCCAAGCTTACAGAAACCACACCTAAAGCGAGCAGCAGTGCCAGAACCAATGAAAGGACACTTCCTACAACAATACGTCTATGCGAACCTTTTTTCACAACCTTCTCCTCGTAGCCCCTAAGAAGACTAACACCGTTCTTTCAAAAAGGTGTCATGCTTCTGCAATAGGCAAAGCATCCTCTGCGCTTCAAGATGGGGAACACTCAGGGATACTTCCGAACTGTCCCACCTGCTGGTGCAAGTCTGAGCCACCTTTTCCAGTTCCACGCGCAGATTCTCTTCCTGCCCCTTGTAGGCAACCACCACTCCATCCTCGGCAAGGATGGGCTCAACTGCATCAAGGATATCATACAATGGGCGGAAAGCCCTGAAGGTTATCAGATGGAATGTCCCTCCGACCTCCTTCAGGTCCTTGTCACACACCTCCACCCGGTCTGTAAGGCGGCAGATGGCCAAGGCGTTGCGCAAGAAACCAACACGCCTGCCCATGCGTTCCACAAGGGTTACATGGCAACCCTTCAGGGCGATGGCCAAGGGGATGCCAGGCAGGCCCGCCCCCGAGCCCAGGTCAGCGATATGGGGTTCTGTATAGGAGGAAAGGAGGCCTTGGATTGTCTTGACTGCCGAAAGGCTGTCAATGATGTGCTTGGTTATCAATTCCTCCCCTTCCGCACCTACCAGCTTGTAGGCAGGATTCCACAGCTCGAGCTCGGCGATATAGGCATTGAGCTGTTTCATCTGGTCGGCATCGAACGCAAGGCCCAGTTCGGCAAGCGAGGAACTGAGCAGCTCATCATACTTTCCCATGCTTGCCTCCCTTGTCCACATGGATGATCAGGATGGCAATGTCACCACTGCGCACCCCACTGATCCTCGTAGCCTGTCCCACAGAGTGGGGCCGTATCTTCTTGAACTTCTCACGGGACTCGGCACTCAGGCCCTCAATCTTGTCATAGTCGAACGTTGCTGGGATGACCAGGCTCTCAAGCTTCTCAAAGCGGCTGACCTGCCGATCCTGGCGGTTGATGTATCCGGCATATTTCACATCCAGTTCAACCTGATAGCGGATGGGCTGTTCAAAGTCATACAACTCGGGTATCACCACCTCAAGATCCTCCATGGTGACCTCTGGCATCTTCAATGCATCGGAAGCAACCTTGGTACCATACTTACGTTTTCCCAGAAGGTCCTTGACCGCCTCGATCTTCTCCAGCTTTGTCTTCAGCCTCAACAGGTTCTCTTCCTTCTGCAAGCCGACATCATACCCCTTCTGGGTAAGGCGCTGGTCACAGCTGTCATGGCGGAGGTTGAGCCGGTACTCGGCACGGCTGGTGAACATCCTATAGGGTTCCTTGGTACCCAAGGTGACAAGGTCATCGATAAGGACACCGGTGTAGGCCTCATTGCGTGAGAGGATAAGGGGTTCCTCCCCCTTGAGCTTCTGGGCGGCATTTATCCCGGCCATGAGCCCTTGGCAGGCAGCCTCCTCATAGCCGCTGGTCCCGTTGGTCTGCCCTGCGATGAACAGGTTCCCAACATGCATGCTTTCCAGCGAGGCAAAGAGGTTCAACGGGTCGATGTAGTCGTACTCCACCGCATAGCCGGGTCGCATGATCTGGGCATGCTCGAGGCCCACGATGCTGTGGATATAGTCCCACTGCACATCCTCGGGCAGGGAGGATGAGATGCCATTGAGGTACATCTCCTGGGTGCCGACACCTTCCGGTTCGACAAATATCTGGTGGCGGTCACGGTCGGGGAACCGCACCACCTTGTCCTCGATGGAAGGACAATACCGTGGTCCAAGGCCAACTATCTTCCCTCCGTAGAGAGGAGAGCGGTGGATGTTCCTGCGGATGATCTTGTGGGTCTCCTCATTGGTCCAGGTTATGTGGCAGGGCAGCATCGGCCTTTCGACCGTATCGTAGTCAAAGCTGAAGGGCATGAGGATCGGGTCCCCGTCCTGCAGTTCCATCCTGTCAAAGTCAAGGGAGGAGGCATGTACCCTTGCCGGGGTACCGGTCTTCATCCTCCCTAGGGGAAAGCCTTTTGCCCTCAAGGCGGATCCCAACCCGATGGCCGCCGGTTCATCGAGCCTCCCGTTGGGGGCATCATATTCGCCAATGAAGATCCGTCCATCCATGAAAGTCCCGGTAGTCAGCACGACAACCTTGGCTGAGATCGAGTGGCCCCGTTCGGTCTTTACCCCGACTATGGTCTTGCCTTTCTTGTCCAGGAGGATGTCGACCACGGTGTCCATGAAGAGGGCAAGGTTCGGCTGCCCCTCCAGGGTCTCCTTGGCCAGGCGGGAATAGGTGAACTTGTCCGCCTGGGCACGGGGGGCCTGCACTGCAGGGCCGCGCCTGCGGTTGAGAATCCTGTACTGGATCATGGAGTGGTCGATCAGGTGCGCCATCTCCCCACCCAAAGCGTCAACTTCCCGCACGATGTTCCCCTTGGAGAGGCCACCGATGGCGGGATTGCATGAGAGCCTTCCGATCGTGTCGAGGCTCTGTGTTATCAAGAGGGTCTTGAACCCTATTCTTGCCAGGGCGAGGCATGCTTCAATTCCGGCATGGCCTCCGCCGATGACTATTGCATCGTAATCCATTTTATTTCCCTACGCAGAATCCGCTGAATATCTTATGGAGGATATCCGCTGGGGTGACCTCCCCGGTAAGTTCACCGAGGTTCTGCATCGCCTCCCCTAGTTCCACTGCGACTATGTCCAGGGGAACATCCATATCTACAAGAGCCAGGGCACGTTCAAGGGCCTTGGCTGCACTGTCCAACAGGCTGTGCTGTCGTTCACTTTCAATAACCACCTGCTCATCACCTGTGGCTCCAAAACCCGAGGTGAGACGGTTCGCAATGGCCGTAACAAGACCCTTGATGCCCTGCCCGCTTTGGGCTGAGATGGCAAGCTCCCCCTTGGGGGCAGGAAAGAGGTCGCTCTTGCTGTAGACAATGAGGGTACGTTCATCCTTGGCAGGAATATGTCCCACCTCACTGCTGTCTACAAGAAACACCACCAGGTCGGCCTGACCGATGAGCTGCTCAGTTTTCCTGATGCCTGCACTTTCAAGGGTATCGCTGCTCTCCCTCAGGCCTGCAGTATCATAAAGCCGAATGGGAATTCCTTCAATAAGGCAGTCGGCCTCGATGTAGTCCCGTGTGGTCCCCTTGATGTCACTCACGATCGAGCGGTCCTGTTTGAGCAGGAGGTTGAAGAGGGTGCTCTTGCCTGCATTGGTCGCACCTGCCAGGACAATCCTCGCCCCTTGGCCATAGAGTCTCCCTACTGAGTAGGTCCCTGCCAATAGGGCTATGGAACGGAAGAGGACCCCCAATGCTTCCCGGGGGAAGGTGAACTCGTCCAGCTCGTCCTCGGCATAGTCCAGCTGTACCTCTACCTGGGCAAGCAGGGTCAGAAGCTGCTCCTTCGTAGCGTTGATCTGCTCCCTCAGGCCCCCTTCCAGGCGTGACAGGGCCATGGCCTGGCTACGCTCACTTTGGGCAGCTACCAACTCCTGGACAGCCTCTGCCTGGGTAAGGTCCATCCTCCCATGCAAGAAGGACCGGAAGGTAAACTCCCCGGGTTCTGCATTTCTCATCCCCAACCGCTTAAAGCAGGAGAGGATCCTCCGTAGTCCAGGCAGTGACCCATGGCAGGTAAACTCAACAGCCTCTTCAGCTGTGTAGCCGTGGCCCTGTGTATATACTGCTGCAACAACCTCATCGAGGACCGCACCATCGGGGCCATCGGTAAGGTAGCCATGCACCAGCGTAGCATTTTGTGCATCCATGAGCGCTTTTGGGCGTGAGAAGCAGGTGGAGAGCAGCTTTGTGCACCCTTCCCCACTTACCCTGATGACCGCAAGTGCGCTCTGGGCCCATGCCGTCGCAAGGGCAAATATGATATCGTCTCGATTATAGCTTTCCATGAAAAGCAGTATACTGTAGGGGTAGCTGACCTTGCAACAACTGCTCCGCTATGGCTAAGATAGGGTAATGGAAAAATCAATGAAAACTGCAGCTATGTTCAGGAGCCAGCTCAATAGAACCATACGCTCCTTCTTCGACCAGAAAGGATATCTTGAGGTGGAGACCCCATCTCTCTCGCCAGACCTCATCCCAGAACCTACCATAGAGAATTTTGGGACCCGGTTCGAAAATGAGTTCCTGGATTCAAGGGAGCTCTACCTCATTCCCTCCCCTGAAATCTATATGAAGAAGCTCATAGCCCAGGGGTTTGGAAGCATCTACCAGATCGGCCACTGCTTTCGCAACAGCGAGCAGATAGGCAGGCACCACAACCCCGAGTTCTCCATGCTCGAGTACTACAGCGTCGGCATGGATGAGCAAGATTCGGTCGCACTCACCGAGGAGCTCTTTGCCTCCCTGGTTCCCAAGGATGGGCCAGACCATCTCAAGCCCCCCTTTGACAGGCTCACGGTAACCGAGGCCATGTGGCAGTTTGCCAAGGTCGACCTTGACAAGCATCAGAGCCAACGTTCCCTTGCCCAGGAGGCAAGGAGGCTAAACCTGCAGGTACCCGACGAACCCGAAAGCTGGGAAGATACCTTCAACAGGATATTCCTCACCTTGGTGGAACCCAACCTCCCACAAAAGAAACCCCTGGTCCTTGACAGGTACCCTGCCCAGATAGACTGCCTGGCCAAACGTGACGGCAACTACCGCAAGCGTTGGGAGATGTATGCCGGGGGTGTCGAGATAGCCAACTGCTATGACGAGGAACGGGACCCTGAAAAGGTACGCTCCTACTACAGGAAACAGTACGCCTCCCTCGTTCAGGAACGGGCAAACAAGGAGAGCGTCATCCCCGATGCAGACCCCGATTTTGCAGATATTTTCACCACCTTTCCCCAGTGTTCAGGGGTTGCCATGGGTTTGGATAGGCTGCAGATGCTGCTTATGGGAGAATCAAGCCTTGAGGGGGTGATTCTTTTTCCTTTTTCTGGTACACTAGTCTCCGGTAAATAAGCGTAATTCTATATATGAGGTAATAAACATGATTAAAGCAGGTCAAATAGATAAGGGTACTGCCCTATTGATCAAGGGTCAGCCCTTTATTTGCGTAGACCGAGAATTTGTAAGCCCTGGAAAGGGATCGGCGTTCGTCCGTCTAAAGCTGAAAAGCCCATCCACAGGACAATCTCTCAGCGAGACCATGAAAACCCAGGATAACGTCGATGACATTATGGTCCAGGACAGGGACAGCCAGTACCTGTACAATGATGGTGAAAACTTTCACTTCATGTTGACCGACACCTTTGACCAGATCGAAGTGCCCATGGCTACGTTCCCTGACTATGAGTTCCTCATGAAAGATGGCGAAACATACCGTTGCACATTCTGGGAATCACAGCTGCTGGAAATCCAGATTCCACCCAAGGTAGTCTACTTTGTTGCCGAGGCTGAAGAGGCCGTAAAGGGCGACACTGTCCAGGGAGCCACCAAGTATGTGACTACCGAGACTGGCCTGAAGGTCCGAGTCCCCATCTTCATCAAGCAGGGTGAAAAGATTCGGGTAAACACCGAGACCAAGGAGTATCTGGAGCGTGTCAACAACTAGTTGATGATGATCCAAGGGAAGGGCTGGCAGATGTCAGCCCTTTTTCATGCCCAAAAACACGTTTTCTTGGGCATAAGGCTCCATCACCGTACCACAACAAGCCTGGACAGATAATTTGTTTTTACCTATATTTTTACATAATACACAACAGAAGAATCCCTCATACATTGTCAAATAAACACATGAACATCGCTACGATTTCTCAAAAAAATGAGGATACCCCTTGCCAAAAAAGGCAAATACCAGTAGGTTAGTGAGCGTTAACCTACTAGGAGGGGATATGCTGACCGACCGACAGATAGAAATACTGGAAGCTGCCATACAACTGACCTCAGAGTCCGGCATACAAAAGCTCACCATCCGCAATGTCGCCTCAGCCATTGGGGTATCGGAACCCGCCCTCTATCGGCATTTTACCAACAAGCATGAGCTGCTCGTCGCAATCCTTGCCTATCTGCAGGTCAAGATAGCGCCCAATTTCCAGGGATTCATCAAACCCCAAGGCTCCCCTAGCGTGCAGTTCAGGCAATTCCTTGAACAGCTTTTTTCCGAACTCGAAGGGAACAAGGCCTTCTCCTTGCTTCTCTTTGCCGAAGAGACCTTTAATGCCGACCCGGAGCTTCGCCCTGAACTGAATGCCCTCCTGGAGAAGAACCTGGAAATCCTGAGTTCCTATTTTTCCCTCATCATGAAAGAGGGGGCTTGTCGGAGTGACATCCCTGCCCAGGAATTAGCCCTCATGACCTTTGGAACAATCCGTCTCACCGTATCGAGATGGCACCTCAGAGGGGAGGAGGAAGGCCTTCTCACCTATGCCCCACTCCTGCACAAGAGCTTTGTCCAACTTTTCAACCTAACGTAAGATCACACGCAGCTAAGCAGTGGGATTGTTGTATCCTTCTGATTAGTTAACGATAACAAACTTGGAGGAACTATGAGATTTTTCTCATCTTTAGCTAAGAAACCACTACTCATTTTGCTCGCTCTTGTCACTCTCCTTGCCCTGTTTGTCTTTGGCATTGCATCAAACGCAAGCCTTGAGACCGACCTGAACAAGTACATGCCTTCCACCCACCCTGCCTTCATGGCTAGCGATGAGGCTGAAGAGCTCTTCAATATCCAGGACTCGATCCTGTTGGTGGTGGAGCACCCTACCTCCATCTACAATCCTGGCACCCTGGAGAAGATCAAGAAGATCACCGAGGAACTTCCCCAGCAGTTTCCTGAAATACGGGAGGGCAAGGTAACCTCCCTTGCCACAGCAGACAACATCACCTCCAGTGATGGGGATATGGAGGTCCATCCCTTCTACACGGAAGTCCCTACATCAAGGGAAGACCTTGCCAGGCTTGAAGAGAGTGTGAAGGCAAACTCCATGATCAACGGAAGGAATGTGAGCCTGGACTCTACAGCTACCCTCATCATTGCCGAGATAGACCCTGACAGCAATGCCACCTCCCTGCAGAAGCGTCTGCTAGAGTATGCAAAAAGCTGGGAAGGGCCTGAGCGCCTCTATGTGGCAGGCCGACCTATAGTCGAGGGCTCCCTTGCAGAATTGGGTCCGAAGGACATGTCCATCATGTTCCCCCTGGTAATTCTGTTCATGATCATCCTGCTCTATCTCTTGCTCCGTTCGGTACGGGATACCATCATCAACATGGTCATCGTCCTGTTTGGCACGCTCTTCGCCTTTGGCACGAAAGCCTTGCTGGGCATCCCCATCTATGCAGTGGATACCATGATACCCGTCATGCTCATTGCAATCGGGGTGGCCTACGGCATCCACATGCACAATGCGATCCACCACAGGATCCAGGACTCCCCAGAGCTTAGCCGGGACCAGCTTGCCCAGTCGGTCCTGAAGGAGATGATCAGGCCCATCTTCATGGCAGCTCTAACCACGGCCATCGGGTTCATATCCCTGATGAGTAGCCAAGTGCTTCCTGTCCGGTATTTCGGCCTCTTTGCCGCAATAGGGGTCATCGCCGAGATGTTGTTGGCTCTCATTCTCTTCCCGGCTTCGGTATACCTCCTTGGCATCCCCAAAAAGAAGGCAAAAGGGCTGACTGCAAAACAGCAGAAGCCCCCCAAGGACCACAGGTGGGGTATCTTGCTCATCGAAAAACAACGGTGGGTGATCACCCTGACGGTCCTGCTCATCATCCTCAGTGGGTACGGGGCGACAAAAGTCTGGATCGATACCAGTTTTTTGGCAAACTTCGAACCCGACTCCCCCATCGCGATGACCGATGCATTCGTAAACAAGAAGTTTGGAGGGACCTCTTCGCTCAACATCATCCTCAGCTCGGATGAGGAAGGAGTTTTCAAGGAACCTGCAGTTTTGCTGGCCATGGATGAGCTTCAGACAAGGCTGGCCAAGGACCCGATGGTCGGATCAACCTTCTCGCTGACCACATTCCTCAAGCAGATGAACCTGGTCATGCATGACAACGACACAAGTTTCTGGACCATTCCTGAAAGCAGGGATCTGGTTGCCCAATACCTGCTTCTGTACGAATTTTCCGGCGACCCGGAGACCTTGGAGAAGGTAATCGACTACGACTATACCAAGGCGAACATCACCTTCCAGCTGAAGAGCGACAGCTCTGCAGTACTGGGCTCCATCATCGAATTGGCACAGGAGGCAGAGGCCCAGTTTGCTTCCTATGGGATTACCATCAGCTTTGCAGGCAGCGGCTACAAGGCATATGTATTCTCAAGTCTCCTGCTCAAAGGGCAGATCATAAGCCTCGTCCTCTCCTTTGTCATCGTGGTCATCCTGCTTACCCTGCTGTTCAGAAACCTTTGGGTAGGCCTTGCAGGAACGGTTCCGATCGCCATCACTGCCGTGGTGAACTTTGGGGTGATGGGTTTGCTGGACATCCCCCTCAGCTCTGCAACAGCACTCATCTCCAGCATTGCGGTGGGAATCGGGGTCGACTACTCCATACACCTGCTTGAGCACTACACCAACCGTAGGCTCAAGGGATATGACATCGAACAGGCCACGAAAGAGACGCTCAGCCATACCGGCCGGGCGATCATCCTCAACGCCATTGCCGTGATGGGAGGCTTTGCCGTCCTGCTGTTCAGTGTCTTCCCACCCAACAGGCAGGTAGGTGCCCTCATCGTGCTGAACATGGCCATGAGTGCGACCCTTACCCTTACCATCCTCATCGTCATCATCAACCATCTGGACAAAAGGGGTCTCCTCTTGCCCAGGAACATTAGGAAAGACCAAACCATAGGAGCTACAACAGTATGAGAAACAAACACACAAGACGCGTGGCATTCAGTGTAATGCTCACCCTGCTCGCCATCACAAGCCTCTCGGCTGCAATCAGCGGAGAAGAGGCAATGCAAAACGTATACAACCGTGACAGCGGCAACAACATGAGTGCCAACTTGGTGATGACCCTGACCAATTCCAAGGGTTCGACACGGGAAAGAAGCATCCAGCAGTTCAGACAGGCTGATGCCACCGGGGAAAAGAAGATCATGTTCTTCCTCGCTCCTGCTGACGTGAAGAACACCAGCTTCCTCAGCTACAGCTACGCTGATGGAAGAAGCGATGACCAGTGGATCTACCTACCTGCCCTCAAACGGGTGAAGCGTGTCGCATCGGACGGAAAGAGTGATTCCTTCATGGGTTCTGACTTTACCTACGATGATATGGGAACCCGACATCCAAGTGCCGATACCCACAAGGTACTCAGAACCGAGATGGTCGACGGCAGGAGCTGCCTTGTGGTCGAAAGCATACCCAAGGAGGCAAAGCCCACCTACGCCAAAACCCTCTCCTGGGTGGTGGACAACGAGTGGATCGGGTTGAAGAAGGAGTTCTACCTCGCCAACGGGACCATCGGCAAGAGGCTGGAGATCAACTCGTATGAGAAAAAGGATGGGGTGTGGGTCATCACGGACATGAAGATGAGCAACCTCGAGAAGAACAGTTCCACGAGAATCCAGATGCTGGATGTCTCCTTCAACAATGACCTGAAAGAGAACTTCTTCACCGAGAGGCAGATGCAGATCGGCCCAAGAATATAAAGGAGAACAATCCATATGAGACACAACAAGATCAAACCCATAGTGCTGCTAGCTGCGCTGTTCAGCTTCGCCATACTCACCCTCTCGGCAAAAAGCATCGAGTTCAACGGCATGCTGCGGGACTACCTGGCCTATACCTTCGCAAACTCAGAGTTCGCTGTCCATGAACAGGCCTTGGATTTCACCCTCACCGGTTGGGGGGAGCATACCCGTCTCGTAGTGAACCCGACGGTATACATGAGTGACGACAAACCCTTAACCCTAGGCATAAGGGAGGCCTACATGGACTTCTTCCTGGAGAATGCAGATATCAGGATAGGGAAACAGGCCATCATCTGGGGTGAGGCTGAAGGGGCCTTCATCACCGACCTGGTCAGTCCACGCGACATGCGTTCCTTCATCCTTGCAGACTTCAAGGAGATCCGTAAGGGTGTGCCTGCCATCAAGGTGGACTACTACAAGGATGCATTTACCTTTGAAGGCATATGGATACCGAGGTTTGTTCCGTCGACCCTGCCAGACAAGGAATCAATGTGGGCAAAAAAGATGCCTGGCCAATTGGCTTCTGCAACTGTCAATTCTCCCGCTTCGGTAGAAGCAAGGCTGGAGAACAGTGAGGTTTTCGGCAAGATAAGCCACTTCGGATCAAAGGCAAACTGGGCCCTCATGGGAGGCTATGCATTCACCAATGAGCCGTACATCAGCAAGGTAACTCCAGGAACTCCTCCTGTTATAGACCAGGAATATGGTCGCTACACCATGGGTGGAGGGTCGTTGAGCACAACAGTGGGGTCCTCTGTATTGAGGCTGGAGGCTGCAGGCTATTTTGACAAGCCTTTCGCAGCAGTTACTCAAGGACCACCCCCTTCCGTAGTGGTCGAGAACCACCACCAGGTACAGGCCCTTGCAGGATTGGACTGGAGCTTGTGGCAGGCCCAAATGTCGGCCCAGTATATCTTCGGGTATCTGTTTGACCACAACGCCAAGCTGATGGAACAGGGACGTCCGGTCAAGGAGTACAGCAATACCTTTACCTTCAGGGTCCAGAAGACCTTCATCTCCGATCGCTTGACAGCCAAGCTGTTCACCTACATCGAGACCGATCCCCTCAATGCCCTGGTAAGGCCCTCACTATCCTGGAGCATTGAGGATGGTGTGGTGCTCGAGGGTGGTGTCGACCTCTTCGTTGGGGACGAGGACGGGACCTTCGGCTACTACAAGGAGAACAGCCTAGCCTGGATGGCCGTACGCTGGTACTTCTAGAAAAGGGACAATGCTGAATGCTGGGAATATAGGCAAAAAGCGAGAGTACATTGTATAGGCTCTACCTCATGCTCCATGTGAGGTAGAGCCGTCTTTCTCTTTTGTCCAGGCGAAGAAGGAGCCCTCTGCGTGCAGAAGGCTCCCCTTTTTTTCAACAATGGCGATAAGCCGGTGCTGTTTTACTGTTAGCCAACCATGACCTTGAGATCTTCCTCAACGCTGGAGATTCCAGCGATGCCGAAGTTCTCCACCAGCACGTTCACCACATTTGGCGAAAGGAAGGCAGGAAGGGTTGGGCCGAGGTGGATGTTCTTCACCCCAAGGTACAACAGGGCAAGCAGGACGATGACAGCCTTCTGCTCGTACCATGCAATGTTGTAGGAGATGGGCAGGTCGTTGATGTCGTCCAGACCAAAGACTTCCTTCAACTTCAGGGCAATGAGAGCCAAGGAGTAGGAGTCGTTGCACTGACCAGCATCGAGTACGCGGGGAATACCACCGATGTCACCAAGGTTGAGCTTGATGTACTTGTACTTTGCACAACCAGCGGTAAGGATCACGGTATCCTTGGGCAGGGCCTGGGCAAACTCGGTGTAGTAGTCGCGAGACTTGGACCTTCCGTCACAACCACCCATGACGATGAAGCGCTTGATGGCACCACTCTTCACAGCATCGACAACCTTGTCTGCAAGGGCAAACACCTGGTTGTGGGCAAAACCACCGACAAGCTCGCCTGTCTCCAGTTCGGTAGGGGCTGGGCTCTTCTTGGCCAGGGCGATGATCTCAGAGAAATCCTTGACATCACCGATGTCGCCAGGAATGTGCTTGACACCAGGGAATCCTGTAGCTCCGGTGGTGAAGATGCGGTCCTTGTAGGAGTCAGCTGGGGCCACGATACAGTTGGTGGTCATGAGGATAGGTCCGTTGAAGGAGGCAAACTCCTGCTTCTGCTTCCACCAGGCGTTACCATAGTTTCCGTAGAAGTTGGGGTATTTCTTGAATGCAGGGTAGTAGTGTGCAGGAAGCATCTCAGAGTGGGTGTAGACATCAACACCGGTTCCCTGGGTCTGCTCAAGCAGCATCTCAAGGTCGCGAAGGTCATGGCCACTGATGAGGATGCCAGGGTTCTTGCCAACACCAAGCTTGACACGGGTCATCTCAGGATTGCCATAGGCAGCGGTGTTTGCTCCATCAAGAAGGGCCATACCGGCTACACCAAACTTACCTGTCTCCAGGGTGAGGGCAACAAGCTCCTCGACACTCTTCTCCTCGAGAAGGGCAGAAAGGGTCGACTGGATGAACTCATCGAGCTTCTCGTCGTCCTTGATCAGGACGTTTGCATGCTTGGAGTAGGCACTCACACCTTTAAGGCCGTAGGTGATCAGTTCCTTGAGGCTTCTGACATCCTCATTGCTTTCGCTGAGGACGCCGACACCCTTGGCCTGGTCGAGGAAGAGGCTCTTGTCGGTTGCCTCGTAGAGTGCAGCACCACTGAGGCCTTCCTTGTTGGAAAGTTTGGCAAGCAGGGTCTTCTTGGTTGCAAGGGTAAGGAGGATGCGCTCCACAATGACCTGTTCATCAAAGTTGGCATTGGTAATGGTGCTAAAGAGGTTAAAGGTAACCATGTGGTTCACTTCAGAGGGGATTGCCTTCCCTTCTGCTCTCAGCCTCGTGGTAACCTGGCTCAGTCCTTTGGTGACCCAAATAAGCAGGTCCATCATATTCGAAGTCTCTGGATTCTTTCCACAAACTCCCATCTGGGTGCATCCAATATTGCGTGCAGTTTCCTGGCACTGGAAGCAAAACATCTTGTTGTCCATACGTTCTTTTCTCCTATCTTAGAATGAAACTACCAGAAACATCTTGAAGCGTTCTGGAGCAAATACTGCATGTGGTCGGTTGGCTGGCATGAGAATGGACTCGCCGGCCTTCAGAGTAAACACTTGGTCATCAATGGTGACCTGTCCTACCCCATCCAAGGCGATGACCAAGGCATCACCACTGCTGGAATGGCTGCTGATCTCCTCCCCTTTCTCAAAGGCAAAGAGGGTGAGGCTGTGGCTCGTATCCTGGGCAAGGGTCTTGCTCACTACCTGGCCGCCCTGATACTTCACCATGTTTTGAACTCAAACGTCTCTGCCGGTACGAAATGTATACTCATCCCTTTCCTCCAAAGAGACCATACAGGAAAGGACATATAGGTTCTGTTGTTTTTACAACATAACGCAGAAATATCGCTCATTTCCCTTTTTAGCATGAAATAGGCCCCAATCACCTACGACTGGGGCCCAATATGGTTCGATACTATGGATAGGAGATTCTACTTAGCCCTTTCAGCTACAGGATCGTCCTCAGGTTCTCCACGATGGACATGCTGCATCAAAAAGAATGCGATGAGCATGGAGGTCGCGCCATAGAGGAAAATAGCCCTGAATCCGAAGAAGTCGATGAAGGCACCGGTTATCGGAGGGGAGATGATCGATGCCAGCTGGCTGAAGAAATAGTAGAGCCCGGTATAGATTCCCACCGTCTTGTAGGTCGACATCTGCCAGAGCATCGGAAAGCTGTTGGTGACAACCGAGACCCAGAAGATGCCGAAAAGGAAGAGCAGTGCCCAGAAGGTGTACTGCCTTATGGCAGGGCCCATTCCGGAAGTCAGGGGGTCATGGAAGAAGATCACCGTGAGGATCACCACCAGCGACAGCAGCGAGGTACGTATGGTTCGTTTCCTTCCATGCCGATGGGCAATGATCCCTGAAGGGATCGCAAAGATTGCATAGGCGATACCTACCATGCCTGCGGCAAGGGAGGCTGTGCCACTACTTGTCTGCAGGACCTCCTTGGAGTAGAGCCCGACAAAGGGAAGAATTCCCTGGTAGCCGATAAACCAGAGCAGGAGGGAGAGCAGGATATAGAGGGCACTCTTGTCCTTCTCCGAGAAGATGACTTTCAGGGAGTGGAGGATAGGTTCCTTCTTCTCAGATTCCTCCTTGTTGATGGCCTGCTTCTCCTTCACGAAGAAGAAGAGCAACACCACAGCCAGGAGCACCAGGATGGAAGAAAGAGGGAACGCAAGGATATCCTTGGTAGGACCCATTCCAGGGAGGTTGATGGGAATGTCCATCAGCCTGGCTAGGCCGACAGTCCCTACGATGGTTGCAATGCCCCCCATCGTATTGATGACACCATTGGCTTCACTGCGCAGTTCGCCAGGGATCATATCAGGCATGAGGGCCACCACAGGGCCCCGTACAGCCTGCTTGAAGAGGTTGAGTACAAACACCAGGGCGATGAGCAACCAGAGCCCTGTCAGGGCGGCTATGGGGATAAGGCCGAAGGCCACTGCGGTAATAGGCAGGCAGATGACGATATAGGGCATCCTTCTGCCAATCCTTGTCTGGGTGCGGTCGCTGAGTGCGCTGAAGATGGGGATAAGCAGGATCGCCAGCATGTTGTCAAAGGTCATGATGGTACCAATGAGCGCCTTGGAAGTGAGGTACTTCCCAAGGAAG
The DNA here is from genome assembly GCF_032144095.1 of Sphaerochaeta sp. PS. Lineage (NCBI taxonomy): Bacteria > Pseudomonadati > Spirochaetota > Spirochaetia > Spirochaetales > Sphaerochaetaceae > Sphaerochaeta > Sphaerochaeta sp. PS. The sequence continues at coordinate 134,920 of NZ_JAVSNJ010000003.1, read as the reverse complement.
ATAGGAACATAGGTGTCATACAAGGGATCCATCAACCCCATGGTGAAGAATCCTAACCCTATGAGGAATGTGGTGAGATAGTAGCCCTTGAGCCCCTTCTTTCCACTCGTTTTAGTTATAGCCATGCCGCTCTCCTTTTCCAAGCCTCGATGGCCGAATTGTAGCATGAAAACAGGTTCCCGGGTGAAGGGATTTCTCCAAAGGCTGGACCAAACGTGCAGTTTGGGGTACACCACTTGCATGAATGAAGAAAAAAAGGGCCATACGGTCACCACCCTCGCCCAACTTGAAACCTATCTGAGCCTCTCAGAAGAGGAACTAGCATATAGCAGCCTTGAAGGGGTCCTTCCCCTAGCCATACCCTCCTACTTTCTTTCACTGTTGGACAAGGATGACCCGAAAGACCCCCTGCGCATCCAGGTGGTCCCTACCATCCGCGAAGGGGAAAACCACCATGAAGAGGGCCTGGACCCCCTTGCAGAGGAAGAGCACTCGGTAACAGAGAGGCTCATCCACCGCTACCCCAGCCGCGTTGCCTTTCTGGTGACGGATGTCTGCGCCATGTATTGCAGGCACTGCTTCAGGCGTCGTTTCACCGGGACCTTCCAGGGTCCTGCCAGCAAGGCCCAGATTGAGGAGGCCGCTTCCTACGTCAAGGCCCATGGAGAGATAAAGGAGATCCTGCTCACCGGAGGGGATATGATGACCCTCTCCGACTCCAAAATCGATGAACTCATCGCATCCTTCAGGAGCGCCAGGCCAGACTTGGTCATCAGGCTCTGCACCAGGATGCCTGCAGCCAACCCCATGAGGATCACCGACAGCTTGGTTGCCATCTTCAAAAAGTACACCACCGCTCCCTTCTACCTGATGACCCAGTTCAACCACCCCAGGGAACTCACCGAGGAGGCTGTCGCCGCAGTAGCTAAGTTTGTCGACGCTGGGATTCCCGCGATGAACCAGAGCGTCCTGCTCAGAGGGGTAAATGACAATGTGGATGTGCTGGAGCAGCTGTGCAACAAGCTGGTCTTCTCCAGGATCAAGCCCTACTATCTCTTCCAGGGAGATCTGGTGGCAGGAACCTCACACTTCCGCGTTCCCCTGGAGAGGGGCCTCGCTCTGGAAAAGGAGTTGCGGAAACGACTTTCAGGCCTAGCCATGCCGGTCTATGCCGTCGACCTCCCTCAGGGAGGTGGAAAGGTTCCCCTAAGTGGGGGATATCTGCAGGAGACCAACACCTGTGCAGAGTGGACCTTCACGACCATTGAAGGGAAAACAAGAACCTATCCTAAGGATTGAGGGGCCTTTACAGCCCCTGGATACGCTTGAGGACCTCTTCGATAGCCTTGGTCCTGATCTCTGTACGCTTCTGCTCATAGACAATAGGATCCACAAACACCTCTGGTTCATCCATGGCGAAGGTGGGCAGCGTAATGGCAGGCTTTGGAGGCTCTGGTTTGACGACTACTGTCTTGGTAGGAAGCATCGTAGGAGCAGGAGCAACCGTCTTGACAGGAGTGGCAACAGGCTCCACAGGAACAACTTTGGTTTCAACAACTATAGGTTTATCAGCAGGGACGACAGGAGCAACCGCCTTGACAGGAGTAGCAACAGGCTCGACAGGAACGACCACAGGTGCAGGTTTCGCCTCCTGAACCACAGCACTCTTCACTACTGCAGGGGCTGCAGGAGCTACCGTTGCAGGTATGGTAAGGCTCTTCACCATCTGGGCAACTTCCGCTCTTGCTGGCTCTTCCAAAGCGGCAAGGATGGCAGGGACAAGGTCTGTGACAATCTGGTCTCGGTAGGAGTTGTACAACACCAGCAACTCTGCTTCAGAAATGCCTTGTGGATAGTAGGCCTGCATCTCCTGGGCCAGATAGGGCAGATACTTCTCCTTGTTCAGGGCTAGCTCAGCGACCAGCTTCTCAACCAGGGTCGGGATCATCCTATCAACCAATTGAGGTACATAGGCCTGCATCTCTGCGGTAAAATCTGTGGAGAAACTATCCAGACGGGAGTCAAACATACCTTCCATCTGGGAGAAGAACGATGCCTGTTCTGTCCCAATGGTAGCGAGGACCTCCTGACGGAAGAGTTCCAGCTGATCGTTAAAATCAGACTGCAAACCCTGCGGGACAGAGGGGGTGACGGTCTGCTGTACAAGAGGCTGCCCATCGAGGCTAAGTACCTTCTTCAGCTGGGAGATAAACGCTTCATCAGAGGCAAACTGAGCCTTCATCTTCTCATAGAGTGGAGCCTCGAGGGAGCGGGAAACTTGTTCGGTAAGGGTGGGCAACAGCTCTTCAGCCAAGGCCTTCCTGTCAACCAGAGGTTGTGTGACAGATTCGACTACAGGCTTTCGTATCGGAGCATCAATCTCCAAAAGAGGTTGCAACTGGCGCTGGCGGGCTTGCTCGATCAGTTCATTGGGAACACTAGGACGCAGGTACCATATCCCTGCAAACACAAAGATTGCCAGGACCATTGTAATCACCAGTAAGTTTATCCGAACCGATTTCTTCATTTCAAACCCTCATAAGACAATTGTTTCATCGTACCGATGAAACTCCGATTCCTATCGTAGCACAATAGGTTGTGACTTGTCGATGAATTAACACTCTATCAGAACCATTGGACAGGGAGAACACTGGTAGGGAAGAAGGAAAAACCTCCTTACGGACATCCTGTTGGGCCCTCTCCCTAGAAAGAAATTTTGCTAAGGTGATATGTTCGCGCTTCCTTGACCGTAGGAACCTGACCAGGCAGGGAGCCTTCACAAATACCACATGGTCACACAGGGTGTAGAGACCCATACGATACAACAAGGCTGCGTTGATGACGAGTGCAGGCTTCTGAGCGCTCTTTGCTTCTTCGATCAGGCGCTTGCAAGCCTCTACCATCGCAGGATGGGTGATGGCTTCCAACAGGTGGAGCTTCTCAGGGTCGGAGAACACCAAGGACCCGAGGGCCCTGCGGTCAACCCTTCCCTCCCTGACAATATCCTTGCCAAAGCTCTTTTGCAGAAGATCCTGGTTTTGTTCCAACACCGAATGGCCCAGAAGGTCGACATCAACAACCTCACAGCCTAGGGTGGAAAATGCATCGGCTACCACGTTCTTCCCAGCAGCAGCCTTTCCTGTCAGACCAATGACCATCATCAGTGGATCTCTCCCCAACTCTTGCCCGTCTCGATGCTGGCATGCAGGGGCAGCGACAGCTTGACAGCCCCCTCCATAGCTTCCTTGACCAGGGCATGCACCTTCTCAAGCTCGCTTTCGGCGACCTCAAAGACCAGTTCATCGTGAATCTGCAACAGAAGCCTGGTGGAAGGAGAGTGCTCTGCCAAGGCCTTGTCGATCCTCAGCATGGCCTCCTTCATGATGTCTGCAGCACTGCCCTGGATCACAGTGTTCACGGCGATCCTCTGGGCCTTGGCCCGTTCAACCCCGTTCCTGCTCTGTATTTCGGTTATGGTCCGAAGGTGCCCGAGCAGGGTTGATACATAGCCATTCTGGCCTGCATCCTCACGGGTCTTCTCGATGAAGGCCTGAACCGCGCTGTAACGGGCAAAGTACTGCTCGATGAAGGCCTTCGCCTCGGAGTGGGTAATCTTCAGGTCCCCTGCCAGGCTGTGGGGCCCCATTCCGTACATGACTCCGAAGTTGATGGTCTTGGCTATCCTTCTCTGCTCGCTTGTCACCTCCTGCAAGGGCACATCGAAGATGAGGGCGGCTGTAGAGCTGTGGACATCCACCCCTTTGAGGAAAGCACTTTTCAGGCCAGGGTCATCAGCCATGTGGGCAAGAACAACCAGTTCGATCTGCGAATAGTCGGCCGAGAGGAAGAGATATCCCTCCTTGGGGACGAAGGAGGAGCGGATGCGCCTACCCTCCTCTGTCCTGACAGGGATGTTCTGCAGGTTGGGGTCCTTACAGGAGAGCCTTCCGGTTTCTGTCCCTGTCTGGGAAAAGGTAGGATGGATCCTCCCCGTCCTCTCCAGGATCTCCAGGGGCAACTTGTCGATATAGGTGGTCTTCAGCTTGTTGAGCATACGGTACTGCAGGATCAAGGCAATTTCTGGATAGCTGTCACTCAGGGGTTCCAGCACATCGGTAGCAGTGGAGAATCCGGTACGGGTCTTTGCCCCGGTGGGAATCTCTCGCTCCACAAACAGCACCTCCTGCAACTGCTTCGGTGAGTTCAGGTTGAATTCATGGCCGCAGATCTCAAAGATCTTCTCCTGGATGGCCTGGATTCTTCCTTCGAATTCTGCAGTCAGTGGTTCCAGAAGCGTCCTGTCCAGGAAAATTCCTTCCAGTTCCATATTGGCAATGATGAGCAACAGAGGCATCTCCAGGTCCTTGAGCAGGCCCATGAGATTTCTTGCAACCAAGAGGTTTTCAAATAGCTTGTAGAGCCTGAAGGTGATGTCCGCATCCTCTGCCCCGTAGAATACCGCCTGGCCCTGGGGAATGTCGCTGATCATCTGGCCCTTGGGGACAGCCTCCTTGTAGGAGAGTGTCTTGTAGTCAAGGTATTTCTCGGCAAGGTAGTCCATGTTGAACACCCCTGTGCTGTCCAGAAGCCACGCTGCAATCATGGTATCGAAGATGACATGCTTTGGCCTGAGGCCCCAGTTCACCATGACCTTGTAGTCATACTTGATGTTCTGCCCTACCAGGGAGAGTTTTCCAGTACAGAGGTAGTCACTGAGGACCCTCTTCACCTCCTCGTCAGAAAAGAGCCTTTTGCCCTCGCTGATGAGTGGAAGGTAGTAGGCTATGCCCTCCTCCCAACAAAAGGAGAAGCCAAGGGGTTTGGCAAGCATGGAGTCGAGGGAATCCGTCTCAAAGTCAAAGGAGATGATGCCACCCGCCTTCTCCGCCTGCCTGAGCAGCTCCTCTAGCCTTGCAAGCGACAGGATAGCTTCGTAGGTTCCCCTCTCGGAGCTTTTCATCGCCTTCTTGACCACCTCGTGGGTCTGGATGGTAGGTTCCTTTTGGGAAAGCCTTTCCATCTCCCTGATGATGCTCTTCATACCGATCTGCTCAAAAAGGGGAATGGCTGCCCCATAGTTCAGGTCATCCAGCAGGTACTCCTTCGTGTCGAAGGATTCGACGGCAAAGAGGTCGCGCTTGAGCATCACCAAGCTCTTGCTCAGCTTTGCCAGCTCTTCTCCCTCCTGCAGTTTTGCCTGGATCCCTTTGGCGCAGAGACGGAGGTTCTTGTAGATCTCCTCTATGGTCCCGAACTGCTGCAGGAGCTTGACCGCACCCTTCGCCCCGATACCCTTGACGCCGGGAACGTTGTCCGAGGAGTCTCCCAGCAAGGAGAGGTAGTCGACTACCTGGCTCGGAGCGATGCCAAACTCCTCCTCAACCTCCTTGATACCCATCAGGCGGTAGAAATTCTCCCCTTTCTTAGCAGGCCTAAGGGCAAAGGTGTGTTCGTCAACCAGCTGCAGCAGGTCCTTGTCACCGGTAAACATGATGGTGTCAATCTTATGGCGTGTTGCCTCTTCACTCAGGGTGGCGATGATGTCATCCGCCTCAAAGCCGGGCATCTCCACCATGGGGATCTCAAGGGCCTTGAGGATCGAGTTTATGATGGGCACCTGGGTGTGCAAGTCCTCGGGGGCTGCATCGCGGTTGGCCTTGTACGGTTCATAGAGCTCATGACGGAAGGTGGGACCATGGCTGTCCATCGCCACCACCATGTAATCGGGTTTCTCCTCGCGCAGCAGCTTCAGAGTGGTGGAGAAGAACCCATAGACTGCCGAGATGTTGTTGCCTTGGGAATCCTTCATCGGATTGTTGATGAACCCATAGTAGGAGCGGTAGATCAGGCCATAGCCATCGATGATATAGAGCTTCTTCCCAGAAGTAGGCTTCGACTGCCCGTCATGCTTCTCTTCTGCAACTTCCACACGCTTTTCAATGACCAGAGGTGGACGCAAGGCAGCTTCCTCCTCCAACCTGGTCTGGTCAAAATCCTGTTCCCCGAACAGTTCCATGGAATCATTGGCCATTGTTGTCCCCTATGGTAATCGTTAGCATATCGTATGCCACATGCATGTGGGAAGGAAGCTCTGAGTCGAGCTTGCTGTGGCTTATATCATGGCACAAATGGGTAAGATAGACCCGTTTGGCCCCAACACTCGTAGCAAAGGCGGTCGCCTCATCCACACTGAAATGTGTGGGGTGAGGCCGGTAACGCAAGCTTCCCAGTACAAGCGTATCTACATCTTCAAAGTAAGGAAGGCTCTCTGGTGGGATGCCACTGCTATCGGTGGCATAGATGAAGTTTCCTATCCGGAAAGCCAGAATAAGCTTGCATCCATGACGAATCGGTATGGGTAGGACCTCAAAGCCTGCGATGCTGACCTTTTGGTAAGGCTCCAGCACATGCAACTGTAGGTGAGGGATTCCCCCTGCTTCATCATAGCTTTTCAGCACATAGCCAAACCGGTCCTTGATGGATGAGACAACCTCGCCTGAACAGTAGACAGGAAGGGCCTTCACCTTACTGAACACCCTCAGGTCATCGATTCCGTTGAAATGGTCGGCATGGTCATGGGTATAGAGCACTGCATCAAGGCTCGTCAGGGAAGAGCGCAAGGCTTGCAGGCGAAACTCAGGTGTCGTATCGATAAGCAGGGTATGGTGGCCATCCTCTAGGAGGATACTGCTTCGGTAGCGATTGTCATGGGGATCGCTGGAGAAGCAGACAGGACAGGAGCACCCTATCACAGGGATCCCATGACTGGTACCAGTTCCGAGAAATGTTACGGAAAAAGGGTTCATTTCACTGCATCCGTGACCGAATCGATGGTTTTCTTCAATACATCCTCACCCTGCTTGGCAGCAGCCTTGAGCTTGTCTTGAATATCCTTGCTTTTCAGAAGGTCCTGCAGCTTGTCCAGCGACTCCTTGGTAAACTCCGGGCTATTCTTCACACCCTCCACAGCTGTCTCAACTGCTGTGATCATCTGGGCATTGGCTGAACCTTTTCGGGTTGCAAAGCTGACACCAAGAAACTGCATGCTCATGTTCGGGGCAAAGAAATAGAGGAGGGTAAAACAGAGAAGCGCTGCTCCCAATGCTGAAAAGAAGAGGTGGAAAAAACCTTTTTTGGCCATGATTATGCTCCTTGGCACTACTGTACCATACTTAGCCTAGGCAGAAAAGCAACACAGGCCCGGATTCCTCCGGGCCTGCAGTACTTTATGCTACGTGATGTCTAGAGAAGGGAGAACAGCAGGGATATACCAACTTTTCCACCATTGGGATCGGCATCGAAGAGGTCCTGGACCTTGTCCCAGTTCTCAAAGGTGTAGAGGGTGTCAACGGTGTAGTTGAGACCGAGCATCAGACCACCAAGATCGAAGTCGACAGTTGCACGATAGGCGACAGGGGACTTGAGGAAAGCATCCCCAAAGTTGTTCCAGTCGACAAGGACGTTATTCGAATCCTTGACCTGAGCCTCACCGGTTGCGGAATCAATGTATACGTTGAAGCGTGGGCCCATGGCAAATCCGAGACGGGCAAAGTTGAGGATATCCAAGGATATGCCACCAGCTGTCAAAACGGAAATGGTAGTATAGTCGGTTCCACCAATGGTCTCCTGCCCAAACATACCTACCAAGTCAACTTCGGCAAGCAGGATCTTCATCCGGACATCTGCACCAAAGGCGTAGTTTTCGAATGTACTGAAGCCCGTATAGTCTTCAGCATCAAAGGCTGTCTGCATCTGAGTAAAGGTCTGATTATACAGGGCAGTAGCACCGATACTCAGATCGACCATAGCTGCACTCAGTGTTGCAGGAAGAAGCACACATACGACAATTAGCAGGACAATGAGTCTCTTTTTCATTTTCTACCCCTTTTTTGATCGGTATTTAACCGCCATATCATTCTTATATAACAATCTAGAACATTTTCAGTGACAACGCAAGAGAAAGTGAACCGCTATCCAGTACAAAAAGATCTAATGGAGAGCGTGTATCAAGCAAGTTCTGCAGAGTACAATCACTTCTAAGCAGATACCTTACCCTCACTCCCACAGTACCGATCTCCACTCCCAAGCCCAGTTGCAAGTACATGGGGCTCTGCAACAGTGCATCGGTAAAGGAAATTTCAGTAGCAGGCTTCTCCGTTTCATCCTTCAACACATAGTAGGCACCATTATTGTTCTTGCTTGAAGGAACGTATGTTACGCTTGGGCCCAGGCCCAACTCCAAAAACAACAAGGAACCCACAACAGGGACGTTCAAGCTACCCAGGCCAAGCAACAGGACGCCCTGTCCGTTACCCTTACATTGGATTGGAAAGGCCATCGCCTGGGCTTGCAGGACAGTAAGACGAACGGCTATCTCCCCTCCAAACATCCAGTTTTCTGGCTGTGCAAGGCCATCGGAAAAACTACCGGCACTTGGTTGGGAATATGCACCTCCAAACCCAAGGCTTACATCCAGCAAACTTCTGGCGCCCAGAACAGCAGGAAGGAGAAGCACAACAAGCAGGATGGCCAGAAATTTCTTTTTCATCAAAGCAAAAACTCCTTACCTATATAACAGCAAAGTGAGGAGCTAGATACAAAACGCCCTGAGAATATTTTTTGGAAATAGTGATCAGTTTTTACCTATCCAGGTCAAAACGTTCCAATTCAGCCATCCAGATTGCGACCGAAGCATCGCTTGGCATCCGCCAATCCCCACGAGGCGAGAGGGATACCGAACCGACTTTCGGACCATCGGGAAGACAGGAACGCTTGAACTGCTGGCTGAAGAACCTGTAGTAGAAGGTCCTCAGCCATTTCTTGATGAATAGGGGCTCATACTCACCATCAAAGGCCACCAAGGCCAGACGCAACACCTTGCTTGGGTTGAAGTGCAGGCGCACCACCTGGTAGAGGAAGAAGTCGTGCAAGGCATAGGGGCCCACCACCTCCTCGGTAACCTGACTGATGGTCCCGTCTGCAGAGGCTGGGAGCAGTTCGGGGCTAACAGGGGTGGCAACGATGTCAAGCAGGACCTTCTTTACCTTGGCTTCCTGGGTTTCTGCAACATAGGCTACCAGATGGCGGACCAACGTCTTGGGAACTGAGGAGTTTACCCCGTACATCGACATATGGTCCCCGTTGTAGGTTGCCCACCCTAAGGCGAGCTCGGAAAGGTCACCGGTACCCAGAACCAAGGCGCCATGCTTGTTTGCAAGGTCCATGAGTACCTGGGTTCGTTCCCTGGCCTGGCTGTTTTCGTAGGTGACATCATGGATCTCCACATCGTGGCCAATATCCTTGAAATGCTGTAGGACAGCCTTGGTAATGGGGATCGTAAGCAAAGTCACTCCATACGCCTTTGCCAGTTGGGTCGCATTGTTCTTTGTTCGGGGTGTTGTCCCAAAGCAGGGCATGGTAACGGTTATGATGCCTTTCCGGTCAAGGCCCAGAAGGTCAAAGGTCCGTACTGCTACCAGCAGGGCAAGGGTAGAATCCAACCCTCCGGAAAGACCGAGCACCACGTTTTTGACCTTGGTATGCTCAAGCCTCTTCTTCAGCCCGATAGCCTGCAGGGTGAGGATCTTTTCGCAGCGGACGGCCCTGGTCGCAGGGTCGCTGGGGACAAAGGGGGCCTTGTCCACAAACCGGGTCAGGTCTGATTCGTGCAGGCTCAGGGTGAAAGGAACTGAAGTATAGTGCTGCACCTTTTCACCAAAGGTGTGCATGCGAAGCCTTTCGGAAGCAAGCCTCTCTACATCAATTTGGGTAAAGAGCAGTTCATCCTCCTGGAGAAACTGCTCGCCGAGGTTCTTTCCATTCTCATAGATGAGGTTGTGGCCGCAGAAGACCAAATCGGTGGTCGATTCGCCTTGGGATGCACTGCTATAGATGTAACCACAGACGAGCTTGGCACTCTGGGAGGAGACCAGGGTACGACGGAATTGTTTTTTGCCAACCAACTCATCGCTTGCCGAGCAGTTGGCTATGATGGTGGCTCCTGCCAGTGCAAGGAAGGTGGAAGGACTGAGGGGGACCCACAGGTCCTCGCAAATCTCCACTCCAAGAATGAATTCAGGAACAGTTGAGCAGGGAAACAGCAATCGGGTGCCAAACAAGGTTTTCTGGCCTGCCACCGTTACCTCCCTGACATCCTCAGGGGGGAGGCTGAACCAACGTTTTTCGTAGAACTCTTCATAGTTGGGAAGGTGTTGCTTGGGCACCATGCCAAGGATTCGCCCATCCTGCACCACCACGCCACAGTTGTAGAGGTTCCCAAAGAAGATGAGGGGGGCGCCAAAGACGACAACCATCTCGTGGCCTTTTGTGTATGATGCCAATTCTCCGACTGCATCCACCGCAGCTTCCTGAAGGGTGCGCTGCAAGAAGAGGTCGGAGCAGGTATAGCCGGTAACCACAAGTTCAGGGAGCACCAGCAAGGAGAGATTCTGAGCCAAACCCTTATCTATGGCCGCCTTGATGGAGGCAACATTGAAGGCACAATCTGCTACCTTGATTGTGGGTGATAGGGTGCCGCAGGCGATAAAACCATCTTTCATAGGGTAAGCTCCTCTCTGTCCATGACAACCGCCACTTCCTGATGGAAGGTCTGGGGGTAGAGATCAAAGACCTTCACACTGCGTACAGTGTACCCCTGCTGGGCAAACCGTTGCAAGTCTCGTGCTAGCGTAACGCTGTCGCAGGAGACATAGATGACCCTTTGTGCCTTCCAGGAGGCGATGAGGGAGGGCAAGCCCTCTTCCAGTCCCGTACGGGGAGGATCGACCACGACCGTATCAACCGGACGTTTCTGCTTCCTTGCCCAAAGCTGGACATCATCACTGTAGACCTCAAGGGAGGGGACGTTCCTCTTTGCAAGGGCAAGACACTCCTTCTGCCTCTCGACAGCGATGAGGAGCCTCCCCTCTTCTGCAAGGAAGCTGCTGAAGGTACCTACCCCGCTATAGAGGTCCATTACCGTCGAGCCTTTCACCTGGGAGCGGACAAAGCTAGCCATTGCAGGGAGCAGGAACTGGTTGCCCTGGAAAAAGACATTGGCTGAGACAAAAAACCTATGGCCATCGACCACCGTGGTGACCACCTCATCAGAGAGGGAGACATCCTTGTCCCCCACAAAGGCATTCACCTCGACATATCGGGTGCCCTTACCCCGGGTGGAGAACATCAAGGCCCTTGCTCCGGCCAAGATCCTATCCTTTTTTGCAAGGAGCTCATTGAGGGAGTCCACAAGAATGGGGCACTGCTCTATAGGGACAAGGTCATTGCTCTTCTTGGCAAGGAAGCCAATCTGGCGCTTTGCAACATCCACATGGAAGCGTACCCGGCTACGGTAGGCCCAAGGACGGTCAAAAGCCGTCTCCTCCAGAAGGAAATCCTCTCTCTTGATGCCCCCGATCCTCTGGAGGTTCTCCAGGACCATCTGGCATTTTATGGAGGGTTGCACCGAGCTATCCAGATGCTGGAGGTCACACCCACCACACACACCGAAGTAGGGGCAGGCAGGGGTGACCCTGTCGCCGGAGGCCTGGAGGATGGTCACTACATGGGCTTTTGCATACCCCTTCTTCTCTTCGTCGATGGAGACTTCCACCACTTCACCAGGGAGAGCGCCATCAACAAAGAGGCTCTTGTTGGTGTCCAGGCGAGTGAAGCCGCTGCCTCCCTGGACCAGCTTCTCAACTGTTACTTGCATTGCTGAACTCTTGGGCATAGCTGGCTATGATATCCATCCCTTCCTGCCAGAACGACTCGCTGCTCAGGTCGCAACCGAGCACCTGGGCAACTTCCTGTGCAGAGGCACTGCCGGTCTTTTCCAGCAGGGAGCGGTATCGCTCTGCAAAGCCTTCGCCATCCTTCTCCTTTTGCGCATAGATGCCTAGGGCGAAAAGCTGTCCGAAGGCGTAGGGATAGTTGTAGAAGGAGAGGTCACTGCTGTAGTAGTGGCCTTTCACAGCCCACATATAGGGATGGTAGACGGACAGGCCGTCTCCATAGGTCCTCTTCTGGGCATCGACCATCAGGCTTGAAAGCTCGTCAGCCATCAGGTCCCCTTCCGCCCTTGCCTCAAACAGAGACTTCTCAAAATAAAAGCGGCTGAGGATATCCACACAGACCTGGGTAGTATCCTGCAGGAAATGCTCGACTAGGGTAAACCTCTCCTCGGCAGAACAGCTGCTGATGGCCCCCCGGAACACCACATATTCGCTGAAGATGGAGGCTGTCTCGGCAAGGGTCATCGGATAGCTTCTCAACAGGTGGCTCTGGGGCAGCACCACACTGTCATGATAGGCGTGCCCAAGCTCATGGGCGAGAGTCGACAAGCCATTGAAGGAACCATCGAAGTTGGAGAGGATCCTGCTCTGTTTTACCAGAGGGAAGGAGGTGTCATAGGCTCCTCCTACCTTCCCTTTCCTTGGTTCGGCATCGATCCAGTTGTTCTGGAAGGCCTTCTCTGCAAACAGGCCCATCTCCTTGCTGAAGAGGGAGAACTGCTTGACGATGAAGGCCCGCGCCTCATCGAAAGTGTACGACCTTCCCCCCTTGCCCACAGGGGCAAAAAGGTCATAGAAGGCACAGCTTGCAAGCCCAAGGGCCTTGGCTTTGGATTTCAGGTAGTCCCTGAACATCGGCAGGTTCTTTTCCAGTGTGGCAATGAGGGCATGCAGGACCTCAGGTTCGATCCTCGACTGTGAGAGGGATCGGGCAAGCGGGCTCTCGTACCCACGGGCCTTGTCCAGGGTGATGGTGGTACCCTTCACCCCATTGAGGGAGGCTGCAAAGGGTATTTCAAAGAGCTTCCATACGGCAAGTTCCTTCTCGAATGCCTTCTTTCGTACCTCGCGGTCGGCATTGAAGGCATCGTTGCGCAACTGGATCACTGTCTTGGTCTCTGTCTCGTCCCAATCGCTTGTAGCTGAAGAGCTGATGGCTTCCTGCAGGCGGGAGAAGGCATCGGTGCCTGAACGGGCCAGGTCGGAAGCCAGATCCTCCAAGGCGGGTTCCATCTGGTGTTTCTGTTCCTCGAGCATCTCTGAAAGGACATACCGGTAGGCAAAGAGGGGTCCCCCTTCCTTCGAAAGATCCACTACCTCCGCTTCCCTCTTCCTGAGGAAGTTGAGGAAGAGCACCTCAAGGCGCTGCACAACCAGCGACTCTTCCTCCACCTGGTTTACCGCCTTCAGATATTGGGGGTTTGCCGTGTCGGTGGTGAGCAGACAGGTAGAGTATGCAGAGAGGGTCTCAAGGTAGTCGAGGGCCAGCTCAAACGAGTGCACAGCCTGGACAATATCGCAAGAAGGGGCCTGTATCGCCTCTTCAAGTTCGTGAGAAAGCGAGACGACCTTCTTCAGGTCATGCAAGAACTGCTCGCTATCGCAAGCAGGATAGATGGGATTCAGGTCCCAACGGGGAATTGTAGCCATATGAAAAGCTCCTCTATGTCATGAACGATACAACCTACAGGTTAAGGTTGTTCTCAGCTATCTTGTTGATGAGGGTACGGCGGCTGATGCCCAACTCCTGGGCAGCCCGGGTCCGGTTCCCCTCCCATCGGTGCAGGGCCCGGATGATGGTGTCGATCTCCACATCCTTGAGGCTCTTGCCATCGGAGAGGTCGATCTTGGTCTCTTCCTTCTCCTTGTCATGGGTACGCATCGAGACCGAGCCACGCAGGTCGAGGTCCTCCACCTGGATCTCAGGGGTATCGGAAAAGATGACAGCGCGTTCCAGAATGTTCTCCAACTCACGCACATTTCCAAAAAAATCGTGGCTAGTGAGCATGGAGAGGGCTTCAGAGGTAAAGCCTTCAACCCTATGTCCCATCTGGCGATTGAACCTTCTGAGGATTCCTGCAGCCAGTAGGGGAATATCCTCCCGCCTCTCCCTCAGAGGGGGGATGCTGATGCGTACCACGTTCAGACGATAAAAAAGGTCTTCCCGGAACTTCCCCTCCCGGACCATCTGCTCCACATCCTTGTTGGTAGCGGCGATGATGCGGGCATTGATGGGCATCGGGTCTGTCCCCCCCAGACGGGTGATGCGCTTGTCCTGCAACACCCTGAGAATCTTCACCTGGAGCGATAGGGGCATGTCCCCGATCTCATCCAGGAAGAGGGTCCCGCCGCTGGCAAGCTCAAACATGCCGGTCTTCCGGTTGGCGGCCCCGGTGAAAGCCCCTTTCTCATAGCCAAAAAGCTCGCTTTCCAGGAGGTTCTCGGGAACTCCCCCGATATTGATGGCCACAAAAGGACCACCTTTTACCAGGGAGGAGTTGTGGATATCGCGAGCAACCACCTCTTTTCCTGTCCCACTCTCACCGGTGATGAGCACCGTTGAGTTGGTTTCGGCTATCCTTGCCACGAGGTCCTTGATCTTGCGGATGGAGGGGCTCTCCCCTACAAAGATCTGCTTGTCGTCCACCGTGGTGTTGCGTGTCTCGTTTTCCACCAGATTACGGAGATTCTGTGCTTCCACAAGCTTCTTCAACCTGATGACCAGCTCCTCTGGATCGAAGGGTTTGACAATATAGTCCTGGGCCCCTTGCTTGAGGGCACTGACAGCATCGGATATCTCCCCGTGGGCACTTACCATGATGATGGGCATGCGGAACCCTTCGGAGCGGATCCACTCTATAAGGGAGTTTCCGTCCATCCCTGGCATCTTCAGGTCGATGAGGCAGGCATCATAGAGCTCGTCCTTGAGCATCCGCTGTGCACTGAGCCCATTCTCGGCGCAATCGCTGTCGATGCCGTCAAGATGGAGATAGCGGTGCATGAGCTCACGAATATTTGTTTCGTCATCAACTATCAAGATTTTCATGTTCCCTCCGAATCAAGCAGTTTGGTTGTATGGATGGAACGGGGAAGCACAACTTCTGCTACCGTCCCTCCCCCATCACGGGCATAGAGGCGCACATTTCCTCCACGGGCACGGATAAACTGCCGGGAGATGGAGAGGCCAATGCCTGAACCATGGATTTTGGTTGTAAAGAAGGGGTCAAAGATCTTCTTCTCATCGGAGCTCTTGATCCCATCACCCCGGTCCATGACATAGACATGGATCAGCCCGCGCTTACCCGTTGCAATGGCAACCTCAACCTCCGGGTCTCGGCCTGAGCAGCTTTCGATCGCGTTTTTCAGGAGGTTTTCAAATACCGAACGGGCTCGGTCACTATCGATGAGGATCTGTACCGGCAGTTCTGAGGTGAAGCGTATGGGCTTGTCAAAGCATCTGACGAGGGAGGAGATCAGTTCGTTGAGGTCTACCACCACGGGGGTACCCAGAGGGTTGCGCAAAAAGTCACTGACCTTGTTGGTCAGCTGGGTGAGCCTCTCAACCTCCTGGGACATGAGGTTCAGGTCCCCGAGGTTCTCCTTGGGCATGGTCTTCTTCAGAAGGGCAAGCTGGATGGTAATGGCACTGAGGGGGTTCTTGATCTCATGGGTCAAGGTCCTTGCAGCCTGTCCCAGATTGACCAGGCTCTCCTGCTTGGCAATGGTTTCACGATAGCGACGGTTGTTGCGGTATATGCTGAGCACCAAAAGGAACAGCCCTATGAGAATCATGACTGAGACTACGCTCACGAACAGGATCATCATCAGACGATGATGGTAGTTCTGCCCATCGAAATGGAGATAGAGGACATCGGGAAAGTCGATGGGAGCGGGCAGGAGCCCGCTTTCCGTAAGGGTAAGCTCACCGGTATCCAAGAGGATGGTGAGACGGGAAAACCGGATGTATTCGATCATCCCCGTCTCTTTGTTATAGGTGGCGGTACCGATGTTGCTCGCCTGTTTGTTTCCCTTGTTGTCAATCTTTGCCAAAGGGATGGTCATGGGGACACTACCCAGGCTCAGGACCTTCCGGCCCATCGAGCTGTACACCCCGATCCCATTGACCCCTTCGTCCTGCATGGTCTTCAATGCCTTGGTGGTATTGTCCTGGAGTGCCAGGAATACAGAGTTAAAGGCCCGTTCGGCCTCAGACTGCATCCTGAGCTGTTCCCGTTCGATGATGGCAGTCGTCAAAAAGATAACCAGACCGATCAACACAAGAAATGCAAAAACTAGGGATGTGATGACAAAGAAAGGTTCCCTGCCATCGACTATCATCCACCGGGTCCTTCTTGCTTCCACTATACGCCCCCGAAACGCTTATTCGTAATTCAAGGCCTCTATAGGATCGAGTTTGGAGGCTTTCATGGCTGGATACCAGCCAAAGAACACCCCGACAAACATCGAGAAACCCATCGCAAGTATGAACGAGGCATAGGATAAATGCAACGACCATTTCATAAGGTTCGTCACCACAAAGCTCAGGCCAGAGCCCAACAGGATGCCCAGGATTCCCCCTAGGACCGTCAGTGTCAGAGCCTCGGAGATAAACTGGCCACGTATGACATTGGGAGAGGCTCCCAAGGCCTTGCGTATCCCGATCTCCTTGGTCCGTTCGGCTACCGATACCAGCATGATGTTCATGATGCCGATGCCTCCGACCAGCAGGCTTATGGCTGCAATGGCCGCAAGGAACGCACTGAAGGTACCGGTGATCTGTGTTGCCATCTCAGCAAGGCTTGCCGGGCTGAACAGGTTATACCCATCTGTTCCGACCAGGTCGTCCAACATCTCGGTCACCTTGTCGGAAACCTCGATGGTGTCATACCCATCCGCAACCTTCAGGACGTAGGCGCCGACACTGGCATTCTTGCGGAATCGCTGGTCATAGGTGTTGTACGGAATGAAGATGCTCTTATCATAGGAGATGTTGAAGGTTGCATCCTTTGATTCAATCACCCCGACAACCTGATAGCTTTTTGCCTGGTTACGAAACACACTCACGTATTTTCCCAGGGCTGTGCCTTCGGGAAAGAGTTCCTCCGCAACTGCAGAGCCGAGCACCACCACCTGACGACGATTTATGTTGTCCAAGGAAGAGAAGAACTCCCCTTCGGTATAGACGAAGTTGAGTGCTTCACCGTAACTGGAAAGCACCCCCGTTACGGTAGCACTCATATTTTGCTTGCTGTTTCGCACCTGGGCGCTGCTGGTGTTTTGGGGCAGAACAAGTTCTATCCCCTCCACATCACGCATGATCGTATCGCCAAACTCTTCGGTGAAGGTCCCTGTGGTGCGCTGGCCAAAGGCCGGATAGACCGTCACCATGTCCAGACCACCTACGGAGATGCTCTCGGTAATGCTTTTTGCAGCGCTGTCGCCTATGGTGAGGATGGCTACTACCGACCCTACCCCAATGACGATGCCCAACAAGGAGAGGGCTGTCCTTAGCTTGCTGCCACGCATGGCCCCAAAGGCCAGCTTGATGTTCTCGATGATCATGCTATTCCTCCAGCCTTCCGTCGCGAATATGGATCTGGCGCTGGCAGCGCATCCCCAATTCCCGGTCGTGGGTGACAAGGATGACTGTCCGTCCTTCACTGTTGAGCTCTTCAAACAGTTCCATGATCTGGTTTCCCGTCTTGGAATCGAGAGCCCCTGTCGGTTCATCGGCAAGGAGGATCGCTGGGTTGTTCACCAGGGAACGGGCTATGGCCACCCGCTGCTTCTGCCCACCGGAAAGCTCGTTGGGACGGTGCTGCATCCTATCGGAGAGGCCAACACGTTCCAGGGCCTCGATTGCCTTCAGCCTTCGGTCCCGAGAAGGGACCCCTGCATACAAAAGTGGGGTAACTACATTCTCCAGGGCTGTCAGCTTCCCCAGCAGGTTGAACTGCTGGAAGATAAAGCCTACCTTGCGGTTACGGATATAGGCGAGTTCGGCCTCATTCATGCCTGCAGTATTCTCCCCATCGATATCGATGAGGCCACTGGTTGGAGTGTCCAGACACCCTATGAGGTTCATCATCGTGGATTTCCCACTTCCAGAAGGCCCCATGATCGAGGTGAACTCACCCCGCTTGATATCCACGCTCACCCCATCGAGGGCCTTTACGATAAAGTCCCCCACCATGAAGTATCGTTTGATATTTTGTAGTCGTATTACACTATTTGCCATAGGTTACTCTATCCTCATTATTCCGCCAGCAGGTGACCTTCCACCGCTAGACATAGCGCTAAAGGCCGAAGCATTGGTATCTGTCTTACGGATGATGAGGGTATCGCCGACCTTCAGGTCCCCGGTCAGCAACTGGCTGATCCCTTCACCCAGATACTTGACGGTTACTATGACAGTCTGGGTCTTTCCGTCCGCCAGTTTTTTGGTGACGGTGGTTACGCCGCCTCTACCCACGGTGAGGGCACTTTGTGGCAACAGGGTAAGGACAGTCTCCCCTTCGCTGGTGATGGTACCTTCAAAGGTATAGCCTGGGGCTATCGATGCAGGAGGATTTGCTATGGTTATTTCCACTTCCATGACACCGATGCCTTGGGATGTATATTTGCCAATCATCGGGATGTAGGTCACCTCCCCTTCAAGGGTCCCATCAGTATAGGAATCAAAGACCAGCTCCGCCTTCTGTCCGATCTTGATGTGCTGCATGTCGATCTCATCGATCTCGACGGTGGCCTTCAGCTTTGAACGGTCAATGATGGTCATGGCAGAGGAGCCTGCCTCGAAATAATCCCCTTCGCTGACCTTCACAGAGGCTACCACGCCATCAAAGTTGGCATAGGCCTGGGTATAGTCGAGCTTGTTGGTCGCGCTCTTGAGCTTGAGCTCCAAGAGTTCAAGGTCGCGTTCGCTTCCGTTGAGCTTGGCCTTCTCGATATCAGCCTTGATGCTTGCCACATCGTAGAGTTGGTTGGTGTTGTCGATGGCGATAAGGACATCACCTTTCTTCACCGAGTCCCCTTCCTTGACGAAGACGTCGGTGACAGTTCCTGTCGAACGCAAAATGACACTCTGGATATCATTGGGCTCTACATATCCCGATAGGTCGATGGTGTTGGTGAAGGAGCTCTCATACACCTTTGCCTCACTCTCCTTCACCGTAGTTACGGGAGCTTTTGCCTTTGCCCAGGGCAGATGCCCGTTGGTCTTATAGAACGAGTAGGACTGGAATGCCCCTACCAGGATGGCAATGACAACCACCCAGGTAATGACCCGTCGAATGCGTTGATTGCGCAGTTTCTTTTTCAACTGGTTTCGGACCTGGCTCTCTGTATTCATTTCACGATCTGGTTCTTGTGTATTCATTGGTGTTATCTCCCTTGGATCTGCAGGCTGCGGATGGAATTTTCTATGACCAGGCCTTTCAACAGGGTAAGGGCTCTATCATAAGAATCTTGTTCGACGGTAAACCTAGCGATATCCACATTGCTTTTCGTAGTCAAACCCTTTGCAAAGAGGGCTTGCTGTTGTTCCAGGGCCTGTACATGGTAGGAGGCACTGCTTTCCAGCAAAGAGTATTCAAGCTTCCAGGCTGCTATCTGGCTTTGCAAGGAAGAAGCTGTATACAGATATTCCTGCAGGGCATCGTTGTAGGTGATGCTGGCAAGCATGGCGTTGTTCTCAAGCTTCTGGATGTTCAGGGTCTCCGTAAGCTGGGTTGCATTGTTGTTCCAAGAGCCACTGACGGTAAGCTTTGGAGAAAAGTCCCTGGTGTCCACATTATAGGAACCACTGACAGACCCACCAAAGGAGTAATTGTTGGCAGAATAGGTGGTTCCAACGTTGGCCTTGATGCTATTTACTTGTGCGCCCACAGGATTGACGGCAGATACACTGGCACCCCCCATGACTTGCAGTTTCTTGTTGGTAAGTTCTGCCTTTGCAAGCTTCAGGTCCTCATTGGCAATATCCAGGGCCAATGCCTTCAGGGCGACGGAGGTATTGCCGTTCGGATTCTTTTCAAAATCCAGCTTAGGTTCCCGAAGGACAGGAATTCCGTCCCAGGAAAGGGATGTGAGCTGGGTATACTGGCTCTCCAGGAGGGCTTTGTTGCCTTGCAGGCTTGCAAGGGTGCTTTCCAGGTTTGCCAGGGTATGTACCTGCTCCTGGTAGGCAACGCTATCTTTGCCGACCGTCTTCAACGCTAGGGCATCGCTCATCGCCTTTTGTTGGATGACAATGTTCTTCATCGTCTCATTTATGGATTTTTGATTGGTAAGCAGGGAAGATATCTGGTTGATGATGGAGTTCTCAAACTGTATGAGATTGCTTTGGTAGGAGTAGGTTCCCAATAGCTTGTTCTGCTTGTTCAGAAGGGAAGAGCGGTTGTCACTGCTATCGCCAAGCAGGATGGAATGGGATACGGAGGCACTCGGTTTAAGAGAGAACACATTCCCATCGGGGGAGTAAGCAATAGATCCGGTCCCTACCTTGATGGCTGTCTTGCCATCATTGGGCAAGGTAAACGTGGCTTCAGGCCCAGACGTATTGAATACATACGCATTATAGTCTGGTTGATATTCAGCTGTTACATTTCCACTCGAAACCTCAATGCCCAGCTCATCCTTTGCCTCTCCTATGGAGACGGCAAGTTCGGCATTCCTCTTGTCCAACTCATAGCGCTTCATCTCATCACTCGAGGCGTAGGCACTCTGGATAATTTCATCAAGGGAAGCGGAGAAAAGGGAGAGGGGGTAAAGGACAAGAACTAAGAGAATGGCAAGAAATGCCATGTGTGTATTTCGCATTACTGATTGGTCCTCCATGGATATGGCATAATATCGCACCCATATGTGCAATCGACAACAGCAAAGGGGAAAATACCCCACGAATTACAGCAGATGATGGCCCCCATCCACAGCAAGTGTTACTCCTGTAACAAAGCTGGCTGAGAGAAGATAGGATACCGCCTGGCACACATCGGAGGGGGTACCACATCGTTGGAGGGGCAGGACCCTCTCCATCTTTGCAAAGAATGCATCCTCCCCGTTGGGGAGTACCAAACCTGGGGCAACTGCATTTACCCTGAGCGTAGGGGCTAGGGTACGTGCAAGGATCCGGGTCTCCTCAGCCAACGAGGCCTTGGAAAGGTAGTAGGAGGGCCTGCTTGGAGGGGGAGCTTCTATCTGGGTGTCGGTGATGTTGACCACCGAGCCAGAGGCGCCCCGGTTTTGCAGATGAAGATAGAGGGCCTTGGACAGGAAAAAGGGGGCGCCGGCATGCAAAGCCATATCTAGTTGCCACCTTTCGACCGAGGTATCCTGCAGGCTTGCCTGAGAAAAGACCGAAGCACTGTTGACCAGGTCATCGACCTTTCCAAACGGCTCGACAAAGCGCGAAAAGAGGCTTTCAACCGATCGGAGGTCGGTAAGGTCACCCTGCACCACGGCACTTTTGTGCCCGAGTGCCTGCAACTCTTTCTGTAGGCATGTAGCCTCCCTGACCGAGGTATTGCAATGCAAAACCAAACGATAGCCTTCCGTTGCCAGAAAGATGGCAAGCTCCCGTCCGAGGCGCTTAGCAGATCCGGTTACCACTACAACTCTGTCCTGTTCCATGGACCTACTATACTGAGCTTGTTGCCGATTGACAATTGTGGAAGTATATTCTGCTTATCAGGGAAACAGGTTTCCCCGATTAAGGAAAAATACACGCATGGAAAAAGACCCCCAAAACAGAGAACAGGAGTTCTCCAAGCACGATAATGACTGGAAGGACTTCTTCAAGACGAAGTTCAACCAGGAGCCCGGTGTCCATCTTGGAGGAAACGAACCCAAGAACAAGAAGAAGTTCACCTTCTCCTTCTGGTACTTCTTCATCATCCTCCTTGCATTCATGGCGATGAATACCTTCATGGCTACCAGACAGGCGAATGTACAGTCCATCGACTACAACCAGTTCAAGTCCCTCATCAGCGGGGGAACCATAAAACGGGTAGCAATCGAGGAAGAAAAATACCTAGGCTATACCTTTACCAGGGAACAGGCACTTGGCCAGCTGCAGGATACAAACAGAACAGCCGATGTTCTGGTGCAATCCTTCAGTACCTACAAGGTTGCCGATGACCCGACCTTCATCCCTCTGCTCGATGAACATAAGGTCGAATACTATGCAACAGCCCCGATAAAACCTAGCCTGCTATCGAGTTTGCTCGGCTATCTGCTGCCCATCGCATTCGTCCTGCTTATCTGGAGGTTCGTATTTTCCAAGATGGGTGGCCAGGGAGGACAGGGAGTCCTCTCCTTTACCCAGAACAAGTCCAAGATTGTGGCAGAAGGTGATACCGGTGTCCGTTTTGCCGATGTCGCAGGAGCTGACGAAAGTAAATATGAATTGGAGGAGGTTGTGGACTTCCTCAAAAACCCCGACAAGTATACGGAGATCGGGGGCAAGATCCCCAAGGGAGTCCTGCTGGTAGGACCTCCTGGAACAGGAAAGACCCTGCTTGCAAGGGCTGTGGCCGGAGAGGCCGGAACGCCATTCTTCAAGATGAGTGGTGCCGACTTTGTCGAGATGTTTGTCGGTGTCGGTGCTGCCCGCGTACGTGATCTCTTCAAACAGGCAAGGGATAACTCCCCCTGTATCATCTTCATCGATGAAATCGATGCCATAGGAAGACAAAGGTCTGCTGCAGGCATCGGAGGGAACGACGAACGGGAGCAGACGCTCAACCAGCTATTGGTCGAGATGGATGGCTTCGATTCCAGGACCGGAGTCATCATCCTCGCGGCAACCAACCGTCCGGAAATCCTTGACCCAGCCCTCTTGCGTCCCGGCCGTTTTGACCGGCAGGTCCTCATCGACAAGCCGGACCTCGATGGAAGGCATGCCATCCTCAAAATCCATACGAAGAACATCAAGCTCGCCGATGATGTCGACCTGAAAAAGATAGCCCAGGCTTCAGCAGGGCTCGCAGGTGCAGACCTTGCCAACATAGCCAATGAGGCTGCCCTCCTGGCCGTTAGACAGGCGAGAAAGGCCGTCACCCAGGCTGACCTGGAGGAGGCGATCGAGAAATCGGTAGCTGGCCTCGAGCGAAAAAGCCGAGTCCTCAATGAAAAGGAGCGTGAAAGGGTTGCCTACCATGAGACAGGCCATGCCCTGACCGCCTACATGACAGAGGGCTCTGAGCCAGTGAGCAAGATCTCGATCATTCCCAGAGGGTTGAGTGCACTGGGCTATACCCTGCAGTACCCGACCGAGGACCGCTTCCTGCTCTCTGAACGGGAGTTGCTCGGAAACATAGACACCTTGCTTGGAGGACGTGCGGCTGAAGAGGTTGTCTTCAATGAGATTTCGACCGGGGCCGGAAACGACATCAGCCGTGCAAGCGACCTGGTGCGGAGGATGATCCAGGAGTTCGGTATGAGTGAGCGGTACCGGAACATAACGTTGCCGACTACCCAGAGCGGTATTGCAGGGGTTGCCGGATCCAGGGAGTTTTCGGAGAAAGCCCAGGAGTACATCGATACCGAAACTGCAAGGATTGTCAACGAGCGGTATGCCATTGTCAGGCAGAACCTTGAGAAGAACAAGAATGCCCTCATTACCATCACAAAACAGCTGCTGGAAAACGAAGTAATTACCGGAACAGAGTTCCAGGCACTTGCAAAAAGTGAGGTCATTGTCTAATCTGCTTTTGTATGATCAAAAAGAAGATTCAAGACGAAACATTACTAGAACATCTCACCTCCCTGCCAGAAGATGCACGGGAGGTGTTTATTTTGCAAAATGGCCAGGTTCGCCTGACAGCCATCAGCGCCACCACCATGATAAACCAGATGCGTGCCAACTTCGAGTTGGGACTTCTGGAAACCTATGTACTGGGCCAGGCATACCTCGCAGGAGGCCTACTCAGTGCCACGGTCAAGGGCAATGACCGCATCCAGCTCAACATCGAGTGTGGGGGCCCTATCGGTGGCATCTCCATCGAGGCGTGGGCATGCGGCGCTGTCAGGGGCTATCTCAAGCACGTTCCCATCCCCCTGGCCAAACCTTTGGAGAGCCTGGACCTGAACGAGCTCTATGGGCCTGGCTTCCTGTCCATCACCAAGGTGCTGGAAGGCAACAAGACACCCTTCACCGGACAGGTTATGATGCAGTACGGCTCCCTTGCACAGGACCTCGCCTTCTACTACCTGCAGTCTGAACAGACACCTTCGCTCTTCTCCCTCTCGATCCACTTCGACAAGGAAGGCCGGGTTGTGGGCAGTGGTGCCCTCTTCCTCCAGTCAATGCCTGACTGCAGCGAAGGGATCTTGGAAAGGCTGGAAGTAAAAAGCGAGACCCTGCCCTCCCTTGGGGCCTATCTTGCTGGAGGGAAAAGCATCAGAGAGTATGTTGAGGCAGAGTTTGCCGACTTCGATGTAAAGCATCTGGCCCTCCAGACGTTGGGCTTTTCCTGCACCTGCGACAGAAGGCAGTACTCCCAGTACCTGAAGCAACTGGACCCTCAGGACAAGAGCGAGATTCTCGCCGATGGTCCTTTCCCGTTACAGCTCAACTGCCTGAACTGCAACACCACTTATGATTTCGAAAAAGAAGAACTAGAAAGCCTGTTATCATGACAGGCCAGGAGACTCAATGATTTTTTTTGCAATATCTGCTTTGTATATGAACGACATCATCGAGGCCGAAGCCACCAAGGCCGGCTGCACCGATGTCCGTATCGTCAGTGGGGGGGTCGAATTCCAAGCTGACCTTGCAGCGGCCTATCGCTTCTGCCTCTGGTCCAGGACCTCTACCCGGCTCTTGCTTGGCTTGTTTGAGGATGATGATATCCAGACCGCTGATGAGCTCTATGCAGCCTCAGTACAGATTCCTTGGGAAAACTGGGTCAATCCTGAGATGACCTTCTCCATCACCGAGTCAGTCAAGAACTGTCCCTATCTCAAGAACTCACACTTCGGGGCCATCAGGCTCAAGGACGCTGTCGTTGACCGTATCAGGGAGAAATTTGAAGACAATAGGCCAATGGTAGACAAGGAAGATAGCGACGTCGTATTCCATCTCCATGTCGATGGGGACAAGGTCTGTTGGTATGTTGATTTCTCTGGAAAGGGCCTGCACAAGCGTGGGTACCGAGCCGAACAGACAGATGCTGTCCTCAGTGAATTCCTCGCCGCTTCGGTACTGTACCGAACCGAGTGGAGAAGGACTCTGGAAAATACTGAAACTGTTCCTGTACTGCTTGACCCCTTCTGTGGAGCCGGGACCTTGGCGATTGAAGCTGCCCTCTGGGCAAGCGGCCAGGCACCTGGGCTGGTGACAGCGCGCAGATTCGGATTCCTCAACCTACCCATCCACGATCCTGACATCTGGGATGACGTGGTGGATGAAGCCCTTGCCTCGGCTGAGCTCGGGTGCAAACGCGACATACAGATCCATGCCTGGGATTGCGACCCCAGAGCGATTGCCATTGCCAGGGAAAATGCACAGCTGGCGCATGTAGAGCAGTTCATTGACTTCCAGGTAAAGGATTTCACCCAGATCACCGTAGAGGATGTTCCCAAGACCATCGGCTATGTTGTCACCGACCCACCCTACGGGATGAGGACCGCCTCCAACCAGCCACTGGAAGTCCTCTACCGTGCCATGGGCAAGCAGTTCAACGAGCTCTTTGGAGGCTGGAACATTGCCATCCTCTGTGGACAGCAGGAACTGCTCAGTTATGTGGACATGAAACCCGATCGTACCAACACGGTAAACAATGGTGGCATCCCATGCCAGATAGCCCACTACTATGTGTTTACCACCGAGGAACGTCAGGCCATGATCGAACGAGCCATCCAGAGGAAGGCAGAACGCCTTGCCCAGCCTTTGAGTGATGGGGCCCAGATGGCCTACAACAGGCTCAAGAAGAACCTTGAAAAGATCCAGCCCTTGATGAAAAAACAAGGGGTTACCTGTTACCGTATCTATGATGCCGATATGCCTGAGTACAGCGCCGCCATCGACATGTACGAGAACAAGTACATCAGCTTGCAGGAGTATGCCCCACCGGAGACCATAGAGGTGGAGGACGCCCTCAAGCGCCTGAAAGAGCTCATTGACGCAACCGAGAGGGCAACCCTCATTGACCGTGACATGATCTTCGTCAAGCAGAGGACCCAGCAAAAGGGTGACAGCCAGTATGAGAAGCTGGGAAAGGACGACAAGTTCTACCTGGTGAATGAGAATGGGGCAAGGTACATGGTCAACTTCAGCGACTACCTCGATACCGGTCTCTTCCTTGACCACCGTCCAATCAGGGCAGAAATAGCCCAGATGGCAGAGGGAAAGAGGTTCCTCAACCTATTCTGCTATACTGGCTCTGCAACGGTCCAGGCTGCAAAAGGAGGGGCTCTGAGCACCGTCAGCGTCGACACCTCCTCTACCTACCTCGACTGGGCAGTGAAGAACATGGAGCTCAACGGGTACACGGAGATGAACCACTTCTTCTACCGCAGTGACAGCCTCCAGTTCCTCTTCGATACCTACGACCGCTTCGACCTCATCTTCTGTGACCCCCCGACCTACTCAAACAGCAAGGGAAGGGATAGCTTCGATGTTGACCGTGACCAGGTAAGGCTGATCAAGGCATGCATGATGCACCTTGACCCGAAGGGAACGCTGATCTTCAGCTGCAACTACCGCAAGTTCAAGATGGATGAACGTCTTCTGGAAGAGTTCGACATTGAGAACATCACCGAGAGGACCATCGGCGATGACTTTGCCAGGGACCAGAAGATCCACTACTGCTTCCTCATCAGGCATAGGGCTGTGGTCAAGATTGCGGCTCCCAAAATGAAGCTGGTGCTGAAAAAATAGCGGGGAACTCAGAATACCCTGAAACCTAGACAGAGAGAGCGGGATGAAACCCGCTCTTTTTGTGCAGGGAGGATCGCTTGCTCATTCGGCGCTTTCCCATGCTTCCAATTGGTCTGTTATCAGTGAGCAGGCAATACGAAGGGAGTCGACCCTATGCTGCATAAGCGTAAACTGGGAAGAGGGTTCCTTCAATTTCTCCTGGGCTTTTTCGCACTTGCCTGTCAAAGAGGCAAGAGCCCGTAGGGCTTGCTGTAATTCTTCTGTCGAAAACCTTGTCATCATCCACTCTCCTCCAATGTATATACACTACACTATACTCCTTGCGCTCTAGATATTGGAGTATTCCAGTACTGCTTTCCCTGGACAGTTTGGGGGTACTGTTTTCCCTGAACAATGACACAGCCCTATTTCCCCTCTCCCCTCTTTTCACTGCCTGTGCTAGACTCAGACGATGAACAAACCAAAGGTCCAGGAGGCAACCATAAGCTGCCCCTTCTGCAAGACTGAACAAAAGCACAACCTCTACCCCATTGTCGACCTTGAGAAGACCCCCTCCCTCAAGCTTGGTATCCTCACAGATTCGCTCTTCACTCTCCGTTGCAGAGAGTGCAACAACCAGTTCTCCGTCATGCATGAGATGCTTGTTTTGGACAAGGAGGCTTCCCTTGCCATCCTGCTTGCACCTGAGAGTAACGTGGATGAAGTGGAGGCAACGGCTTCCGAAGTAGGGCAGTGTGGGGTATTGAGGCTGGTAAGCAGCTCGGATGAGCTGAAGGAGAAGATCCTCCTGCTGGACGCAGGCCTTGACGACAAGGCGATAGAGCTTGCCAAGCTCTACATCTTGATGCAGATGGAAAAACCGGGGTACACCCTTCTCTATGCTTCCCACCAGGTCCTTGAGGAGCAGATGCTCTTTACCATCTTCAATGAAAAGGGCGAGATGGAAGAGACCATCCAGTACCCGGATAGCCTCTATCTCCAGCTGTTGAAAACCTCGGAATCATTCCCAGTAAAACAAGGATGGTTTGTTCGTGTCAACTCCGCCTGGGCC
The DNA here is from genome assembly GCF_032144095.1 of Sphaerochaeta sp. PS. Taxonomy (NCBI): domain Bacteria; kingdom Pseudomonadati; phylum Spirochaetota; class Spirochaetia; order Spirochaetales; family Sphaerochaetaceae; genus Sphaerochaeta; species Sphaerochaeta sp. PS. Next base: position 107,196 of record NZ_JAVSNJ010000003.1, on the reverse strand, counting down.
TATGCCCAGATCAAAAACAGCGCGAATTAGGTTCCTTGGTGCATAGTGCACACTGGTAGCAGATCTCATTCGGCATGACCTTCCCTTCTGCAAATTCACCGATGCTCTCCAGAGTTGTCTGGGCTATATTTCGCAGGGCCTCTTCGGTGAGGAATGCCTGGTGGCTGGTAACCAGCACATTGGGCATTGCGATGAGCAGCATCAGCGTATCATCGTCGAAGAGCGTGGCACTCCTATCCTCATAGAAGAGCTCCCCTTCCTCCTCATATACATCCAAGGCAGCCGAGCCTATCTTCCTGCTCTTGATCCCTTCCAGGAGTGCCTGGCTATCGACAAGGCCTCCGCGGGAGGTGTTTACCAACACCACCCCCGGTTTCATCAGATTGATGGTCTCCTTGTTGATCAGGTGCTCCGATTCGGGCGTGAGCGGACAGTGCAGGCTGATGATGTCCGAACGTTTGCAGATCTCCTCAAACGAACAGTATTCCACATCCAGGTTCTTGTCTGGATAGGGGTCGTAGGCAAGGGTCTTCATCCCGAAGCCCTTGCAGATTTGTATGAATATCTTCCCTATCTTGCCGGTACCCACAACTCCCACCGTCTTGCCATGCAAGTCAAACCCCACCAGCCCATTCAGGCTGAAGTTGAACTCACGCGTCCGCACGTATGCATGGTGAATCTGACGGACCACGCTCAAGAGCAGGGCCATGGCATGCTCGGCCACGGCATAGGGTGAGTAGGCGGGGACACGCACCACGTGGATCTTGCCGAAGGCACTCTTGAAATCGATGTTGTTGTATCCAGCGCACCGCATCGCGATGAGGCGCACCCCATCCTCATATAGACGTTCGATGACGTCCTTGGTGATATGGTCGTTGACGAAGGCACAGACAACGTCGTAGCCCTTCGCAAGAGGGGCGGTATTCTCGTTAAGTTTCGATTCGAAATAGTGAATATGTACATCATACTGGCCAACCAGCTGATCAAACCAGGTTTTGTCATAAGGCTTTGTATCGAAAAAAGCTACTCTTGTCATTCGACATCTCCTCTATATACCAGGATGGTATCACAGACATGGCAAAGGTTCCATTTACCGACCGGCTTTATGCCCAAATAGCAAAAAAAAGGAGGATAGGCAAAAACCCATCCTCTCTGGCAACTCTGGCAGGAATCCTAGATCACGACCTCTTCCCACACATCGATCAACAGCTGGTAGTCGCCATCGATGGCGCTGATGTCTGCCTCCAGAAGCCTGTCAGGGTCAACCATAGACCAGTCAATGTCATACCCTGCCTGCATCGCAAGCTGGTAGAAGAAAAGTCTGGTGGTACGACCGTTTCCATCACGGAACGGATGGAGCGTCTCCACCTCCCCCATGTAGAAGGCCAGGTCGTTGATGAACTCCTCACGGTCCATATCCTTGAGGTACTTGTCGGCGTGCAGTCTCTCAAAAATATCCTCTGCGGTGCTCTCGATGAACTCAGGGCTGCAGAATTCTGTGCGCTTGGCCGCAATCACAGTCCGGATCTGGCCAGCCGAAGGGTAGATGTCCCCAAAGAGGTGGCTATGGATTCGCTTCAGGTAGGCAAAATCAAAAGGTTGGTCAACAGGATCAGAAAGAAGTTCAGCTGTCCTGATATTGGAAATCTTCATCTCAATGGAGCGCAGGCGCTCCCTATCCTTGATGGCGAAATAGTTGACCAGACTCTTTGTCCGGGGGATAAAACCACCCACATCCTTCGGCAACGGGTGATCAGTGCTAAGGGCCTCCGCCTGAATGAGCGCTTGGATCAACTCTTCAGCAGAAAGGTCCCCTTCCAGCAGTTCCCGCAAATATGCCTCTTCAGAAGCTGAGAGCTCAAACCCCTCTGCTTCCTGATTGAACTTAATGTAGTCGATGCATGCTTGCACTCGGCCTGATTTCATAAAAAAGCTAACCATCCTTTTGCCAACTCCAGGCAAATCCATCCAGAAGAAACCATAGTGGCAAAGGCCATGAAAAAAGTACCTCGCCAGTACAGAACGTTATTGACTATGATAGCCATACCAAAGTTGAGAGGTCAAGGTTATGTATCAAAAAAAGAGCCCATCGCTGGGCCCTTTCTCAAAAATACTGAGGATTCCCTAGAAAGTGAAACCAAGGAAGAGCTTGGCATCAACAAATGTCGGGAAAGAGGAATCGGTGAGTACAAAGTTGTATTTGGCATCAAGGCCCATGGAGAACCAGCTGTTGAACTGATACGCCAGACCCAGTTTGGCAAATGCACCTGCCATGTATTTCTCACTCTTGGAAGAGCTGAATGCAGGACCGTAGGTAACGAAACCACCAAGACCAAGTCCAGCCTCGACCTTGCCAAACTCCATGTTCAGCATCGGGGCGACAGAGAAGGTAACAGCCTGGGTCAGGTCATTCCAGAACAGGTTGAAGTCTCCGCCGACAACTTCCGAGAGCGCAGTGCGCCATGAGTGGGAAGCGGCAAGATATGGGCTATAGGCAAAGCCCAGATCGACACCAAGACCCAAGGTATCGTTGAAGGTCATCAGGTTCTTCAGCTGCACGCCAAGCTCAGCCTGCAAGTTCAGGGTAGTGTAGGAAGGGATGGTAACAAACTGGTAATTGATGCCACCACCGAGGGTGATGGTCGTCTTGTAGCGGCTGTCAGCCTTAGCCTTCTTTTCAACAACAGGGGCAGGCTGTGCAACAACTGGGGCAGAAACCACCGGTGCTGGTTGTTCAACAACAACAGGGGTTGCCTCTACAACTGCAGCTTCCTCTACAACAGGGGCCATGACCTCTTCGGCCACAGGCTCTGCAACCACAACGGGGGCAACTTCCTCGGCAACTGGTTCGGCAGCAATCACTTCCTCGGCAACTGGTTCGACGGCAATCACTTCCTCGGCAGCTGGGGCGACAGCTTCTACGGCAACTGGCTCTGCGGCAGGTGCAATCTCTGCAACTGCTGGCTGAGCTTCCGCTACAGTCATTTCTGGCTCGGCTGGGAAGATCGGCTCAGACTTTGCAACAGCGCTTCCGCTGAAGTTTTCTCCGTCATAGGACTGTTGGAGATAGAGAGTATACGATTTGGAGCCATCTAGGCCCTTGACGGTATAACTGGTGACGGAAGCATCAACGACTTCCCAATTGTTTGGCTCTTCACCATCGATTTGATAGCGGAAGGTTGTTACCATGGGATCATCAAGCATCCACTCCCAAGTCACTACAACTGGTGCAGCAAATAAGGTTGCTGAAAACAGCACCAGCGCGACCAGCAACATCAAACATTTCTTCATCATAAAACTCCTATTTTGACCATTCAATGGTAATAAGAAACCAGATTCACTATGACATATCATACACTTCCCACATCAAAAGAACAAGTGAATAGCTAAGACGTTGCACTCCAGGCAATAAAAACCAGCCTAAAACTAGCCCTCAACCAACTTGAAGCAACAGGGCATTCAAAGTAAGCTCCTTTGTATGAATACGATCAATACAATCGCTGTCTTTTGTGGCAGCAACATGGGTGCAAACCCACTCTATGAACAAAAAACGATAGCACTGGGAAAGGCTATGCATCTCGAGCAGATCGGGCTTGTATATGGAGGGGGGAACCGAGGCCTGATGGGGATCCTTGCCAAAACAGTCTACAGCCTTGGAGGCAAGGTTATCGGAGTACTGCCAGAAGCCCTGAACCTGGCTAGCGTACGCAAAGAGGTCGTTGAGAGCGAAATGATCGTTGTACCTACCATGCATGAGAGGAAAGCCACCATGTACTCCCTTGCCGATGCATTCATAGCACTTCCTGGGGGGATTGGGACCTTCGAGGAAATCCTGGAGGTCTTTACCTGGCTGCAGCTAGGCTACCACCACAAGCCAGTGGCACTCTTGAACATCGCCGGATTCTACGACCCCCTGCTTGCATTTCTCCAGAAGAGCTGTGAAGAAGGTTTTGTGCACAAGGACCTGCTCGATGCACTTATCGTTGAGGAGGATGAGCACCTCCTTTTGGAGCGCATACGAACCATCAGCATTTCGCTGAAAGACAAACTGGCTCCCTGATGTGGAATTATTAGGCTGAAAGGGCTATGCTATACACATGACCAAACGACAATACCATCTTCTGGAACTCTTCTACATCATTTCCGGTTCCTTCCTCACCGCGGTAGGAATAGCACTGTTTACGACTCCAGCAAAAATAGCCAGTGGAGGGGTCAGCGGCATTGCCACCATCCTCTTCCACTCCTTCGGCTTTGACACAGGACTCTCCATCCTGGTATTGTCAGTGCCTCTCTTTTTGATAGGCGTTGCCATTTTTGGCAAGGAGTACGGCATCAGGTCCTTGGCAGGCACCCTCTTCCTTGCACTCTTCACCTCCCTTCTGAACAGGATCTTTGGCTATGGAGGGGTGCTCTCCTACGAGAACCCCCAGTCCATCCTGCTTTCGGCAATTTTTGGTGGGGTCATGATGGGAATCGGGGTTGGCCTGGTATTGCGCAGCGGAGCAAATACGGGGGGAACTGACATTGTCGCCCAGATACTGGCAAGGTTTACCCCACTATCGATGGGCTCCTCGCTGTTCCTGGTCGATGCCCTGGTAATTGGGGCGAGTGCCTATATCTTCTCGTTGGAAATGGCGCTCTATGCAACCATAACGGTCTACATCACGGCGACGGTCATCGACCGTGTCCTGCTCTCATTTGGCACAAGGTCTGCCAAGACCGTGTTCATTGTGAGTGAAAAGCTGCAGGTCATCCAAAAGGAGATCCTGGAACAGCTTGGCCATGGAGGAACTATCCTCAGCGGACTGGGTATGTATACCGGCCTGAACAGGCCGGTCATCATGACAGTTGTCTCCAACCATAAGGTGGCACAGCTGACCAACATCGTGCATGAGGCCGACAAGCGGGCCTTCATGATCGTACAAGAAGCATATAAGGTACTGGGGGAAGGATTTTCCCCCATTGAAGAGGAGACTTGGGCCGGCCTTTCGGATGTTACGCAAAGCAAGCCCAAGAAAAGGTCCTGATCAGTACTTCCAGAGTTTCTCCGGGTAATATCCACGGATGATCTTTTTGGCAAGCTCATCCTTCACGATCTGCCTGTCCTCACTGTAGGTCATACCGAACCAGGTCTCCTGGGTCGTATAGAAGCGCATCTTGCCCTCATTCTTCGTAACAAGGTTGCTCGCACCATTGGGAAGATAGCACTCACCCTTCTCTGTCTGGACATTTTCCCTGATGAAATCATCCCAGTAGGTGGAGAAGCTGTCAAAGGCGGTAGGGGCGAAGCCAAAGAAATTCATCGATACCCACTCTTTGCCGGTCAACACAACATCTTTCCCGTCGATCTGGCTGATGATCTTCTCCCCGGAGTACCCAATCTTGGTATTTTCCTGCATGCTCACCAGATAGTCATCCTTTACCGTGCAGATGGCCCGGGATACCGTTCCGCTGAGGCTCATGGTATGATCGAGCACATAACCGACCATCGCATGTTCCCGGCTGTCATTCTCCAAGGAGGAGAGGTGCTTGCCGAGGATAGAGAAGGCTTCCCGCCCATAGTAGTCATCTGCATTGATGACGGCAAAGGGTTCATGGACAGCTTCCTTTGCACAGAGCACTGCGTGGATGGTACCCCAAGGTTTGGTCCTCTCCTTGGAAAGCTGGATCTGCTCCTGGGTAAGCAGTGCATCCTTGCTTTGGAACACATAGGTGGCATCCATATTCTTGGCGATCCGGTCAAAGAGCCGTTCGCGGAAATCCTTTTCGATGTCCTTGCGGATGATGAATACAACCTTGCCGAAACCACTCTTATTGGCATCATATACACCAAAGTCAAGGAGGGTCTCCCCATGTACTCCTACAGCATCGATCTGCTTGACTCCGCCATATCTGCTTCCCATTCCAGCTGCCAGCACCATCAGTGTCGGTTTTTTCATGTGCAACTCCTCATACCTTATTCAGTACTGTCAGTGTAGCTCTTCTTGCAAGAATAAGTCAAATGATGGGAGGGCATTTTTGTTGGCAGGGAGGCCCCTCTTGGGGTATGCTAGCCAATAAGGAGTACCGTGTGAACAATCTTGACTGGTATACAAAGGTAATACTCTTTTGCAAAGCTTCAACAACCTGCAAAGAGTGCCCGTTCTATCTGCTGCAGCTGCAGGAAACAGAGACAACATGTGAGGAAAGGCAGTGTTTCAAATCCAAGGAAGGACTTGAGCATCTCTCCCTCTGGCTTTCGGAATCGGGTTCAGAAATGGAAGCTGCAGAGGATGTCTCAGACAACCAGTGGTTGAAGGACCTGCTCAAAGGACAGTTTGAGGATGATGAAAACGACGTTGATTCATTCTTTATGGATGACGAACTTATCTAGAGCACCTGGATCTGCAGCTGAATAGCCGCAGAGTACCACCCTGTTGCAAACAGGTCTGGATCAAAATCGGGAATCTCCGCCAAAATATCCCCACTCTCAAAAAGAATGTCATCATTGCCGGCGTAGATGCCCCTGACGCCCAGAGTCTTCTCCACCTTATCGGCTCCGGATACGCTTACTGCACCTGATGTGCTGCTGACCACCCGAACCGTTATCGGAAGCTGGGTCTGCTGCCCAGGAGCAGGAGTGAACCCGGAATCGAGGGTGAATGCAAATTGTTCCTGCTTGCCATCCTCACCAGGATTGATGTAGAGATGGAACTGCGAGGTGGAATCATTGGAAGTTATCGTATAGGAACCAACACGGACGGTGGTGTTCCTGCTATCTACCAGATTAAAGTTCAGAGCTTCGTCAGACTGTTCAACACGAAAGATTTCAGTTATCGGCATACGCCCTTGCAATTGCATGGTTGTAAAGGAGAGAGGGGTCGCAAACACAAGGCCTACCCCAAGCATAAGCAAGAGGGTTGTCATAATCAAATGCCTTGTTTTCATATGCAACTCCTTCAGATAGTGTTCACACTACCTGACGATAGTGTAATAACCTGCAAAACAAGTGTCAAGAGTAATCATATCAGTTTTGGTACAAGAATATAAATAAATCAATATATTTCAATATAATGATATATCATAAGTATTTATCAGTGTTTTCTCTGATGTCATAGGCTAAGAGACACATTCCCCTTGACATCGTACACACCTTACCTTTACGATAAAGCAGTTTATGGGCCCGTAGCTCAGATGGATAGAGCGTCTCCCTCCGGAGGAGAAGGTCGCGAGTTCGAATCCCACCGGGCTCATCAAAGGGGAAGTCTTCACAGGCTTCCCCTTTCTCTTTGCAGCCAGGAACCATGAAAAAATGGGCTACCTATCCTGCGATCGCACAAACACTCCGCTGAGGCGGATATCCCTGCTGCTTTGCCCCACCCTCACCTCAAACTGACCGTCTCCGGCAACAAAGCCCCACTGCTCGGTATCATAGTGGCTGAAGGCATCATCAGCAAGCGAGAAGGTGATCCTTCTTTTCTCCTTTGGAGCGAGCTCGATCCTGGAAAAAGCCTTCAGCTCCTGAAAAGGACGAAAGCAAGCCGGGGATAGTTCGTGGAGATAGAGTTGGACTACGGTAGAGCCTGCAATCTCGCCCTGGTTTTCCACCCAACAGGAGACAGAGACCATCTTGTCAGGTTTTCCTTCTATCCTGAGGTCACTATAGCCAAAGGAGGTGTAGGAGAGCCCATGGCCAAAGGGGAACAGGACATCCTGCTTCTCGGTATCGAACTGCCGGTACCCTACCATCAGGGCCTCACGGTAGGGCAAGTCCCATACAAAACGCTTGCTGGGGTCGCCCTGCCCTCCCTTGATCCTCGCCACCGTAATCTTGGCATAATCGCGAGGGTAGTTCTTCATGGACCGGTAGTCCTCTATCTCCTTTGCCAGGGTAAAGGGGAGCCTCCCTGAGGGGTTGCACCTTCCGAAGAGCAGGTCGGTAAGGGCCTGGGCCGTACTGGAGCCCAGGAAGAAGCCATAGAGCATGACAGGGGTGCGATCGACAAAACCCTTGAGCCTGACACCACCACCGCTTTGCACTACCACTATGCAGTGCTTGTTCAACTCACTGGCCTTCTCTATCGCCGAAATTTCACTTCTTGGCAAATCCCAAGGCTTGTCGTATGCCTCACTCTCCTGGATGTGGTCAAAGCCCGTGACCATGATGACGGCATCAGAAGAGGCAACAGAAGAGCGGTAGCGCTTCTTCCTCTGCCAGTTTGCAGGGAGCAACACCACGCGCACCCCCTCCTCCTTGAGCAATGCCTCTGCAAAGGAGAGCTGCTCGGTGACGGGAACGACCATGGAGGAGCCCCCTCCTGAGGCAACCCTATAGGCATTTACCCCTCCCACACAGAGAGTCATGCCCGGCTGTTTCTTGAGCGGCAACAAAGAGCCTTCATTCTTCAGCAGCACCACCGACTCCCTGGCAACCTGTAGGGCAACACTCCGGTGCTGTTCGCACCCCAGGACAATCGTGTGGTCGATAAGAGGTCGGGTAAAGAGTGCCGAACGTTCATAGGCAGTGAACAGGTGCACCAGCTTTGCATCGATATCAGAAAAGGAAGCAGACCCATCAGCTATCGCTTTGCCTACCCTCTCCGGGGAAAACCATTTGGCGGCGGGCATTTCCAGGTCGACCCCATCGACAAGGGCAGGTGCCGTACTGTAGAGGGAGTCCCAGTCTGATACTACCAGGCCTTCAAACTTCCACTCATTGCGGAGGATACTCTCCAACAGGTAGGGATGCTCGCTGGCATAGGCTCCGTTTACCTGGTTGTAGCTTGTCATGAGGGCGAGCACCCCAGCATCGACAGCCCGCCTGAAAGCCGGCAGATAGATCTCCCTCAATGTCCTCTCATCGACGACCGAGTTGCTTTTGTGCCGGTCATACTCGCTATTGTTGCAAGCAAAGTGCTTTACCGTCGCGATGACCTGCTCGCCTTGCACCCCCTCGATGTAGGAGGCTGCGATCTCGCCGGCAAGAAAGGGGTCCTCTCCACAATACTCGAAGTTCCGTCCACAGACGGGGACCCGTGCAATGTTCACCCCGGGGCCCAGAAGAATGCCGACGCCAAGGGCCCGGCACTCCCTGGCAAGGGTCGTTCCCACCTCATGCAGTAAAGCTGTGTCGAACGTGGCGGCCATGGCAACCATGGCAGGAAAATCCGTGACTGGAGCCTGCCACCCCCGCAACCCCATGCTGGCATCACTCATCCAGACAGGTTTCAGGCCAAGGCGTTCAACCCCAGGAATGCAAAACTCCTCTATGCCCGACAGCAAGGAGAGCTTCTCCTCATCGGTAAGCTCTGCAACCAGCCGCTTTGCCAGGGAAGGCTCATCCGATGCAGGGAGATTGAGCCTCATTGTCCCCCCGTCCACAACAGGAGGATTTGGACTGAGCATCTGCCGCATCCTCTTTTGAACCAAACGTTTACATGCCACCTGAAACCATTTCATGTCCGGGTCCTCCGCCTTTCTCTGGCAATTGTACCATACCAAGCCTTGCCACAGGATGGAAAAAATCGTTACTCTGTAGGCATGAGCATACGAGTACTCTTTTTGGGGGAGATTGTCGGCAGGCCTGGCATCCAAACCATAAAAAGCGCGTTGAAGAAACTTCGCGAAGAAAAACAGATAGATCTTGTCATAGCAAATGGCGAAGGTGCAACGGGAGGCTTCGGCCTCGGACGGGCCCACTCCATGCAGTTGCTGAAACTGGGTGTCGACATCCTCACCGGGGGAGAGAAGATCTACTATAAGATGGATATGGTGGAGTTCATAGCAAAGAATCCCAGCATCCTCAGACCCGCAAACTATCCTCAGCAGAATCCCGGCAGGGGTGTGCGCTACCTTACGGTCAAGGATACAAAGATCTGTGTCATCAACCTTCTGGGCAATGCAAATTTTCCACGCACCCACCTCGCCAACCCCTACAGCCTCGCACAGATGCTGACGGACAAGGCTACGGAGGAGGGATGCATCACCCTGGTGCAGTTCCATGCATCGACCACAGCAGAGGGGCTGACCATGGGCTTCATGCTCGACGGCAAGGTGGGGGCTGTCATCGGGACACACTCCAAGGTTCTCACCTCCGATGCGAGGGTTCTCAAGAAAGGGACTGCCTACATAACCGACAACGGCAGATGTGGCAGCCAAACCAGTGTCGGTGGCTTTGACAAGGAGACCGAGATCCTGAAGCAGATCAGCCAGGTCCCCACCAGATCGAATGAGTGCTGGGACGATCTTGCCCTCGTTGGGGTCATCGTGGACCTCGAGGAGAGTGGAAAGGCTACCAGCATCACAACCATACAGGTTCCGGTGAAGCCAACAGACGAGAGAGAGGAATAACTATATGTACGAGACTGTAACCATAAAGCGTATCCACAGCAGCAAGAGCATCGAGGTTTCCTGCGACTCCTCGGCTTGCAACGGCTGCAAGGGAGCGGCATTCTGCAATACCAAGGGCAAGGTATTTGAAGCCAGCAACAACACCGGCCTGCACCTGCAGGAAGGAATGGTGGTCGAGCTCTACCTCAAGCCATCCTCCACCATTTTCAGCACGTTGTTTACCCTGCTCTTTCCCCTCGCACTCTTTCCCCTCGCCTACTATCTCGCAAAATGGACGGGGTTGGGGGAAGGGTCCAGCATGTTCGTGGGGCTGGGCGGAATCCTGGTGGGATTTCTCCTTGTCTGGGCATTCTTCAAAGCCCACAAAGCTCGGTATATCCCCCAGGTACAGAGGATCATAGAAGAGGAAGTATGACTCTCTTCACAAGATTTTTCCAATTGCCCAAAGCAGGCAGGACAGGTATACTCAACGATATGGGTACCAAAAGCCTTCTTGGCATACTTCTTGCACTATTTCTCCTCTCTTCCTGTACGATGGATAGTCAGACCCCTCCGTCTGGACGCATTGCAGAGTTTCCCGATGTCCGCCTAACCGAAGCAACCTATGTGTTGGGAAGAAGCGGTGAGACTCCCCTCTCCATCGAAGCACAAGAGATTGCCATCTATGAGAAGACCAACCAGGCCATCCTGGATACCCTTGTGTTCACACAAAAGGATGCTGAAGGGAATCTCTTGCTATCGGGAAGGGCCGACAAGGCCCAGGTAGATACAAAAACCTATGATGCACAGCTATCGGGAAACATCCAGGTAAGGCGGGCAGACGAAGACTTCTCCATCGAGGCAGAGCAACTGCTCTGGCTCAATGACGAGCAGGTGCTCTCCAGCGAAGGCGACAGTTCGGTGCTCATCAACTTCGACGGGGGACAGACCATCAAAGGCAGTGGCTTCAAAGGAAACCTAAGGACAGCCACCTATGCATTCACCAGCCTGGAAGAGGGAGTACTGCACAGATGAGAAAAACCCTTGCCATCCCCATGATCCTTCTCTTTGTGCTCTCCCTTCCGCTACCCCTCTTCTCCGAGGATATCTCCTTCAAGGGCGGCTCCACCCGCATGAAGATGCAGCAGGGATCGGAGGCCATAACCTTGGAAAACAATGCCGAGGTCCAGGTAGGGTCACTGGTCCTCCGATCGACAACCATAGAGCTCTATGGCAAGGATTTTCGCTATGTCCAGTGCAACGGAAACGTCTCGCTCACCGATGAGGCCAGGGGGATATCCCTGATAACCAGCTCACTCTTCTTCGATCGGACAGAAGAGACCATCATGATCGACAGCTGGGTAGAACTTGAGGATACCACCAACCAGGTCATAGCCTCCGCAGGAAGGATGGAATTCTCCTTGCAGGAGGGGATCATCATCCTGCAGGTCCAGGCCAGGCTACTTAAGAGTACTGACGATGGGGCTATGGTCTGCCGCGCCGACTTCATGACCTTCAACAGGGACAAGGAGATGCTGGACCTCAAGGGAAGGGCGACCATAGACTGGAAGCCGGATGCCTATGGTGCAGAGAGCATCACCGTGAACCTCAAGACTGACGAGATCAGGATGGAAGGTTCCATCAAGGGGACCATCCATGGCTGAACAGAAGAACAGTATCCTCAGCATCGTAAACCTGGCAAAGGCCTACGGAAAGAAAGAGGTGGTGAAGGACATCTCCTTTTCGATGGAAGCCGGGCAGATCATCGGCCTCCTTGGCCCAAACGGGGCAGGAAAGACCACCACCTTCTATATGATCGTAGGGTTTCTCAAACCCAAACGAGGGAGCATCCTGCTCGATGGCGAGGACATCACAGCCCTTCCCATGTATGTACGTTCCAAACGGGGACTCTCCTACCTCCCCCAGGAGCCCTCGATCTTCCGCAAGCTCAGTGTGGAGGACAATATCCGCCTTGTGGTGCAGACCAGGACCGACCTGACCAAATTTGGGCAGCAGCAGCTTGTCGAACAGCTGCTTGATGAGTTCGGTATCGAGGCCCTGAGAAAACAGAAGGGCTACACCCTCAGCGGAGGCGAACGCCGTAGGACCGAGATCGCAAGGGCCCTGGGGTGCAACCCCCGATTCCTTCTGCTTGACGAACCCTTTGCAGGAATCGATCCCAAGGCAGTCTACGAGATAAAGCAACTCATCCGAGCCCTTGCAGGGAGGGGAATCGGTGTTCTCCTGACCGACCACAACGTTCGGGACACCCTCTCCATCACATCCTCTTCCTACATCATCAACGAAGGGAGCATCCTGGTTTCTGGTGGAAAGAATGAGCTTCTCTCAAACCGCATAGCAAGGGAGATCTACTTCGGCGAAGATTTCGAGGGGGAAAACTGATGGCACTCTCCCTCTCCCTATCACAGAAACAACAGCTCAAGCTCAGCCCCCAGCTTCTCCAGTCCTTTGAGCTGATGGCCCTTCCCCTTGCCGAGCTGCAGCAGAAGATCAAGGCCGAGATAGAGTCAAACCCTGCACTGGAGATACCTTCAGGAAGGGAGGCCTCCTATGAGGTGTTTGCAGAAAAAAGCCGTGAAAGCGAGAAGGTCTCTGACACCTACTCCGACTCCTCCAGCTATGGAAGCGACCGGTCAGGCTATGACGATGAGGCATCCGACAGGCAGCAGAGCTTTTTGGAGAACGCCCTCAGCGATGAGGAGACCCTCCAGGAACACCTGCTCAGCCAACTAGGATGCGAAGCCTTGAGCGAGCTGGAGTATGAGGTAGGGATGATCCTCATCACCAACCTCGATTCCAACGGCTTCTATGTAGAAGAACCCCTTGAGCTACTGAACGAAGAACAAAAACCCTTGCTTGAACCCATGCTGCACCTACTCCATAGCTTTGACCCACCAGGGGTTGCGGTCAGGAACTGGAGGGAGTCCCTCATCGCCCAGGCAGAGGCAAAAGGTCTCAAGGGAGAAGAACTTGCACAGTTCACCCTGCTCGTTGAGGATAACCTTGAGCTGATGCGGGCAAACAAGCAGGCCCAGGTGGCAAAGAACCTCGGGATCACCCTTGAGGACCTTGAGGACCTCTATGGTTTCCTCAAGACACTTACCCCCTATCCAGGACAGGGCTTTGCCAGCGGGCCTGAGCTCTTTGTCATCCCTGACCTCTCCATACGAAAGGAAGAGGGGGACCTCATGCTGCGCATGAACAGCTCCTCCTTGCCAGATCTCGTGATCCACAGTGATTTCGAGGCTTTCAGCCAGGAAAAGGATGTGCCCAAAGAGGCCATGAACTATGTCCAGGAGCAGCTCAAACGGGCCAACTCCCTCATATTCCAGGTGCAGCTTCGCAACCAGACCCTCTACAAGGTTGCACAGGTCCTGGCAGAGTTCCAGCGGGAGTTCTTCCTCTATGGCCCTGAATTCATCAAACCCCTTACCCAGAAAAGTGTGGCTGACCAGATCGGGGTACATGAAACCACTGTCAGCCGTATCTCCACAGCCAAATGGATAGACACAGACTGGGGGATCATCCCCATCAAGCGCTTGTTCAGCAGTGCTGTGGGGGATGAGGGCGAACAGGTCTCCAAAAGTGCCGCCAAGGAGATCATCCGCCAGATACTGGAGGAACATCAGGGCAAGAAGGCCCTCTCCGACCAGAAGATCTCGGACCTATTGAAGGAAAGGGGCATCACCGTCGCAAGAAGGACCGTGGCAAAATACCGTAACGAGCTCAACATCGACCCCTCCTTCATCAGGGGAACAAACTGACGGACAGGGCATAAGACAGAAACAAGGGGCGCTTTCGCGCCCCTTGGGATCTATTGCAATGTTCTTAATGCTCCTTGATTTTGCTCTTCTCCTTTCGTGCTGTAGCCTCAATTTTGTCTACCAGCAGTTCAATGCCCTCATACAACTCGTAGCAGTCGTAGCTGACCATTCTGAACGTCCCCCAGGAAAAATGGATTTTTGCATCCAAGTGAAAACCCTGCCCCTCTGTCTCTCGGGTGATGACAATGTCAAGATCATGAAGGTACTCTTCGGCAAACTGCAGTTTCTGCAGTTTCTTGTCCAAAAACGCACGGGTCTCGTCACTCGGGTTGTAACGGATGCCTCTGACTGTTAAATTCATAAGCCCTCCTTCGACTAGGTCCTACCTCAAAGATAAGGCTTCCAGGCCAATACGTCAATGGACAAATATCGCCGCCATGGAATTCATTTCTAGCTGAAAGGTTTGGGCCTGAGCTATGAACGATGTACAAACGAGTGCAACAGGAGGAACAAAAGCAAACCAGGGGTTGCGAAACAAAAGTAACAATTGTATAGTAAAACCCATCAGGGGGCCCTTGTCTCCTAAGGAGATTACGATGTCGGAATTTACAATTCTTGACCTTCTTGACCTCGATCTGAAGGAACACAACCACCTGGGACTCACCTGCATTGCAGGAAGGACCGGGCTTTCCAGGAAAATAACCACCAGCAAGCTAAGCCGCCCAGGACTCCCCCTCAGCGGGTTCTTTGAGGAGTTCAGCAATAACAGCATCCAGGTATTCGGCCGTGGGGAGCAGGTGTACCTGCACAAACTGGAGAATGAACACAACCTTGCAAGCGTGGAGAAACTGTTCAGCTACGATATTCCTTGCTGTGTATTCTGCGATGGAGGCAACCCAAGCCCCCGCTTTGCATCCCTTGCCGAAGACGCAGGGACTGCGATACTCAAGACAGAACTACTCTCCTCTGACTTTTCCAGAAGGCTCTACCAGACCCTCGATGAGGTGTTTGCACCTACGGAGACCATCCACGGCGTTCTTGTGGAGGTCTACGGGATAGGGGTCCTCATCACCGGGGAGAGCGGAGTAGGGAAAAGCGAGACTGCCCTGGAACTCATCGAACGGGGCCACAGGCTCATAAGCGATGATACGGTCAGGCTCAGGAACATCAGCGACAACTACCTCATTGGCATGGGAGAGAACCCCATGCTGGCACACCATATGGAGATCAGGGGCCTTGGCATCCTCAACCTTGCAAACCTGTTCGGGGTCGGGGCCATCAGGGACCGCAAACAGGTACAGCTTTCGGTCAAGCTCGAACCCTGGGATTCTGAGAAGAACTACGACCGCGTTGGGGAGAACAGCCTCCATGATACCTACCTGGGCATCTCCATCCCCATGGTCCTGATCCCGGTGAAGCCTGGACGTAACATCCCCGTCATCATAGAGACTGCAGCACGAAATGAACGACTGAAAAAACTCGGCTACTACTCTGCAAAAGAATTCGACCAGAGCGTACTCAAATGGCTGGAGAGTGAATCTGCAAGAAAAACATACTACATCAATGAGGAGACGCACTGATGGTCACACGAGAAATCAAGGTCTGCAACAGGGCAGGCATCCATGCAAGGCCCGCTGCAAATATCGTAAAAGTGGCGAACAAATTCAAAAGTGAGTTGTTTTTGGAAAAAGGCACCATGAAAATCAACGGCAAGTCCATCATGGGCATCATTACCCTGGGGGCTACCTATCAGAGTACGCTCACCATGATCTGTACAGGACCTGATGAAGAGGAGATGGCTGAAGCCATCGACACGCTCTTCAAGAACCGGTTCGAGGAGTAACCATGCGAGAGTTGACGGAACGACAGAAGGATGTGGCCCTGTTCATCAGCCAGTTTATCAGGACGAACACCTATGCACCCTCGGTACGGGAGGTGGCGGAGCACTTCAACTTCTCGGTAAAGGCGGCTCATGACCACATCAAGGCCCTGGAGACCAAGAATGTCATCAAGACCACCGATGGGATCTCCCGCTCCATAGAGGTCATCGGTGAGGAGTACTTTCCCCGTGAGGAAATGATCGCCATCCCTGTGCTCGGAACCATTGCAGCGGGCTTGCCTCTGATGAGCGAGGAGAACACCGAGTATCTGCTCAACATCCCCTCTTCCATGCTCAAATCGACACGCAACACCTATTTTGCCCTCAAGATCCGTGGAGAAAGCATGATCGAGGCGGGGATCTTCGATGGCGATGTAGCCATCCTGAGAAAGTGTGATGTGGCAAACACCGGGGACATCGTGGCGGCTTCCGTCGGGGAAGAGGAACCTGGGATTACCCTCAAGCTCTACTACCCTTCCAACGGGAACATCGAGCTGCGCCCCGCAAACTCCTCCCTGGGCTCCATCATTACCCGCTCTTGCAAGATCCACGGGAAACTGCACCTCCTGATAAGGAACTATGCATGACCGCCAGGGCCTATCTGCTGCTCGGTCCCGAAACCGGGGAAAAGGAACTGATGCTCAAGGAGATCCGAAACTCCCTGAAAAAGGAGACAGGTGACGAGCTCGAGATGCATCGCTTCTACCCCTTCGAAACCGAGAATGGGGAGATTCTTGTTGCACTGAACAACAACTCCCTCTTCTCTGACCATCGTCTGGTAATACTCAGCCAGGCTGAAAACCTCAGTGCATCCATGACGGCTTCCCTCGCCGACTACCTTGCCCACCCCTGTGATACGGCGACGCTTGTCATCATAAGTGCGGAGAACTCACTCTCGGCCAAGCTGATGAAGGCAGTCCCCAAAGACAACACCAAGATCTTCTATGAACTGTTCGAAAACCAGAAGTTTGACTGGGTCCGCAACTTCTTCCAGAAGTACGGGCTTGTCATCACCAGCGAAGCGATCGATAGCCTGCTCTCCTTGGTGGAGAACAATACCCAGGAGCTGAGAACCATCGCAAGCCAGCTCACCCTCTTCTGGCAGACAGGAGACAAGAACCGCCCCATCACGGAAGAGGATATCCAGACCTACATCCACCACAGCAGGCAGGA
Organism: Sphaerochaeta sp. PS; assembly: GCF_032144095.1. Taxonomy (NCBI): domain Bacteria; kingdom Pseudomonadati; phylum Spirochaetota; class Spirochaetia; order Spirochaetales; family Sphaerochaetaceae; genus Sphaerochaeta; species Sphaerochaeta sp. PS. The sequence continues at coordinate 90,051 of NZ_JAVSNJ010000003.1, read as the reverse complement.
GGATGCCTTTACCCTCTTTCCCTTCATAGCCAAACGGGACCTCAAGCAGAGCATTGCCTCCTTGCACGCAATTCTTGGAAGTGGCGACAGCTCAGCGGGAATCCTGTTGGTATCGGGTCTGCTCTGGCAGTTCAGAAGGCTGCTCTCCATCAAGACCCTGATGCAGGATGGCCTTAGCGAGTACGACGCCTTCAACGGGGCAAATGTCCTCGGCAAGGGTTCCCCCATACGCAACCCACGCGACAAGGGTGTCTATCACCAGGCTGTGATCAACTACTCACTGGATGAGTGTAGGGCCATCATAACGGTGTGCGCCGATGCCGACCTGGAGAGCAAGGAAGCGGGCAGCGAGATGCTTCCGTTGATGCTGGAGAGGATGCTCTACCGCATCATTTCCGCCAAGGGGAGAAAACTCACCACAGTCAATTTTGCATCCCTCTAGAGATTGAGGCTTTTGAGCAGGCGCTGGGCAACAGGCAGGGGTATCTCCCCCTCCTTTGCCAGCTCTTCTGCCGGTTTGCTGAGCATCGCTTCCAGGCTTCCGAACTTCTTCATCAGTGCAACGCTACGCTTCTTGCCTATCCCCTCAACAGACTCAAGCAACTGGAAGGACGCCTCGTGGCTTCTTGCAGCCTGGTTGGCACTGGTAGCAAACCGGTGGCACTCGTCACGTACAGCAATGACCAGGCGGAGGGCTTCGCTATGCTCAGGAAGCAGCAGAGGTGGACGATCATCATCGAATATGATCGTCTCCACCCTCTCGGCGAGGCCGATGATGGGGATGTCGAACATCCCCAGGTCATCCAGGATTTCACGTACCGCATTGACCTGGCCCTTGCCTCCGTCGACAATGAGGAGGTTCGGCCTCTCAAGCTTTTCGTTGAGTATCTTGGTATATCTTCTGGCAGCTGCCTCACGCATCGACTCGAAGTCGTCGATCTTCCCATGCAGGCTCTTGATGTTGTACCTGCGATAGTTGGGTTTGTCGGGGTTCCCGTCCCTAAACGAGATGAGGGAGGCAACGGTATATTTTCCTGAGAGCTGTGCAATGTCGAACCCCTCGATCAGGGAGGGGGGTGCGTTGAGGTTGAGCACCTGGGCAAGCTCGACGAGAGCCTGGCTGTTGTCCTTGCTCTTCAGTCGCTTCTCCACATCCCTGGAGGCATTCTCCCTTGCCATCCTCAGTATCCTGAAGTGCTTGCCATCCAGGGGAAGGCTCACCTCAAGGCGTCCACCAAGCTGCTGCTCGAAGTACTGCCTGATGAGGTCAACATCTATCTCGTGGGAGACATAGAGGAACTGGGGTAGCTTCATCCCGTCGGCATAGTACTGGACCAAAAAGTTGAGTAGGGTCTCAGTCTCCTCGCCCAGGGTTTCGGCCCTGTACAGGGCACGGCCGATGAGCCGTCCGTCACGCATCTGCATCAGCGATATGGTACACAGGGGCCCTCGCATCTCAATGGCAGCGTAATCACGGCTCTCCTGCACAAAATCCTGCACCTGTTGTTCGCTTGAGGTTGTCGTTATGGCTGCAAGCTGGTCACGCTTGACAGCAGCCTCCTCGAAGTTCAGGGCCTTGCTAGCAGAGGCCATTTCGGCCTTGAGCTTCTTGACCAGGGCCTCTGTCTTGCCTTCCAGCAGGTCGACTACAGCTGAGACCGAACGGGCGTACTCCTCTTGGGTGACGAGGCCAGCGCAGGGTCCGCTACAAAGCCCGATATGGTAGTAGAGGCAGGGCTTGTCGCGCTTACGCAGGGGTATGCCACACCGACGCAGGGGAAAGAGCTTTTCGATGAGGTCGAGATAGAGATCCAGCTTGCCCCCATCGGGAAAGGGGCCGAAGTACCGCGATCCGTCGTTGATGATCCTCCGCGTCTTGAACACCTTGGGAAAGGGCTCGTTGGTGATGCGGATCATCTGGTAGCTCTTTCCATCCTTCAGGGAGATATTGTAATGAGGGGAGTATTTCTTGATGAGGTTGTTTTCCAGGACGAGGGCCTCGAACTCATTGCCTGTGATGATGTGCTCGATGGTGACGATCTTCTTGACCAGGGCCGCAGTCTTGGCACTGCGGTTGGCCAGGAAGTAGCTTACCACACGCTTACGCAGGTCCTTGGCCTTTCCGATATAGATGATGGTCCCACTGCTGTCCTTCATCAGATAGACACCGCTGGCATGGGGAAGCTCCTTAGCCTGCTCGGCAGGGGGAAGGGCTTCTCTGACCTCGCTGCCGAAACTCTCTATCTCGGTTTCGGTGCTGTAGGGTTTGTCATCATCACGTTTCATGCACCTAGCATAATCATACGAACTTGTTTTGGCAATCGGGAACCGGTACAATGGCCCATATGGAACATATCCTCTTCAAAAGCCTGCCTCAGAGTGAACAAACATATCTTACAGAGCTGGATGGCCGTTACTCCTTTAGCTTTCAGGAACAAAGGCAGCTCATTGAGGCGGCATGTGACCTCCTGCAGTGGAAGATGGGTCCCCTCTCCCTCTGGATAGAGGAAGGCCGGTATGCAAAGCAACAGGGGAAAAGGAGGGCCAAGGCCCTGCTTTCCGACCTCATCGAAAAGGTTGACCTGGAAAGGAAAAAACCCACACAGTACGCACATTTCTTTCCGGCAGAACGAATGCCCGACAAGTATCAGAGCGTCATCGTCCAGAATGACAAGCTGATGGGACGCTGCCCTTGCCCGGTGGAGGGGGAGAAGACTCGCTGTTGCAACCTCAGGACCCTCGATGCAGTCCAGCAGTGCGCCTTCGGATGCTCCTACTGCTCCATCCAGTCCTTCTACAATAGCCATGAGATTCAGGTGGTGGGAAATCTAGAGCAACGGCTGGAGAGCCTTGAGCTGGAAGAGGACGTTTGGCATATCGGCACAGGGCAGAGCAGCGACTCACTCCTGTGGGGAAATGATTTCGGTACCCTTGATGCACTACAGACCTTGGCCAGACGCTATCCCCAGACAATCATAGAGCTCAAGACAAAAAGCCATCGTACCGACTGGGTTGATATGCAGCTGTGCCCGAACATCGTTGCCACCTGGTCGCTCAACGCCCCTACCATCATCGAAAAGGAAGAACACCTTACCGCAACGCTCGACCAACGCCTTGGCGCTGCAAGGGCAGCGGCAGACAAGGGGATTCCCATTGGCTTCCACCTCCACCCCATGGTCTGGTTCGTTGGATGGAAAGAGGAGTACCGCTCCCTTATAGAGAGGGTGTGTGCAACCTTCAGGCCAGAGGAACTGGTGATGTTCTCTTTCGGCACCCTGACCTTTACCAAGGCAGTGCTTCGAGAACTGAGAAGCCAGAAGAGGGAGAGCCGTATCCTGGACATGGAGCTGACCCCGGCCGCGGGGAAATACTCCTATCCTCTCGAAACGAAGAGGGAACTCTTCTCATTCGCCTACTCCTGCTTTCCAGAAAGGTGGAAAGAAGATGGCCCCTTCTTCTACCTCTGCATGGAAGATCCTTCGCTCTGGGAACCAACTTTTGGCTACAGCTACCCCACTGACAAGAGCTTTGAGGCTGCCATGAAAAAGAGTTATCAGAAAAGGGTGGCCCTCATTGCAGGTAATAGGATGCAGAAACCGCTAGACAAACAAGAATGAGTGGCTATTCCTCTCTTTGTTGACTTGCGTGGGTAGATACCCATGGAGTACACTCAAACCATTGTTACCGGAGGGGTGCTAATTCATGAGCAAACGCAACGATGCCATCAGAATCTATGAGGTTCCAACCTATAAGCAGATCTTTCCCTATATCATGCCAAAAAGGTGTGATTCCCTGGTCTATCAGAACATGGTGTTGGACCTGACCAATGCAGTGGCATTCATCAAGCAGAACAAGCGTCCCGATGGTTCTACCTATAGGATATTCGAACTCTTCATTGCAGCCTTGATGCGGACCATATCCCTTAGGCCTGAACTGAACAGGTTTGTGGCAAACTACAAGTATTGGCAACGCACCGAGCTCTCTGTCAATTTCATCGTCAAGGAAGACTATAAGGATGATGCCCCTGAACACAGCATGCCCCTGTATTTTACCCCTGAGATGACCTTGCCCGAAATTTCGAAGATCATCGACGATGCTATCATCGCCCAGAGGGAACCGGCAAACGAAAACTTTACCGACAAGGCAATCCTCTTTTTCATGGGCTTTCCCAACTGGTTCATCAAGATGCTGGTCGGTCTGGCAGGGTTTCTCGATCGCAAAGGAAATGCACCCAAGGCCCTTAGGGATGCCGATGGGCTCCATACCACCATCTTCATCAGCAACATGGGCAGCATTGGCCTTGGCGGGGGAAGCCCCCACCACCACCTCTATGAATGGGGTACCACCAGCCTGTTCGCAACCATGGGAATCCTAAGAAGGGTCCACAAGACGGTGGGGGATGTGAAGACACACTCCGACACGATGGAGGTGGGCTTTACCGTCGACGAGAGGATCACCGACGGCTTCTATTTCACCAAGTCGATCAAGCTGTTGCAGGATCTTTTGAATGAGCCTGTCCTGCTGACCATGAAACCCACCCTTCCCCCTCCACCGCTGACCAAGAAAGAGTACAAGCGGAAAAGGAAGGCGAGCAAGCTTAGGTAAGCTTCTCGTCAAAGAGGTCCTTGGCCCTGCCCTTCAGCGGATTCTCCTCACCCTTCAACACTGCCTTCAAGGCTTCAAGTTCACTTGCACTGAAGGTCTTTGCCCCCCTCTTGTGCTCCTCAAAGGCCTCGGTTGCTATCGGGCAGACCTTGCGTATCATCTCAAGGATGGTCTGGGCGTAGATGCGGATCTCATACTGGGCATGGGGATCGAGGCGCAGCTGCAGGAAATGGAAGAGGTTGTGCAAATCCATCTGCCAGTACCACTCGGTATAGAGGCTGAGTGGTAGGTCGATCCTTGCAAGTTCCCGTGCAATTCCCATATCCAGCAACTTCTGGTAGTTTTCATAGCTTCTCTTCTGGTCTTCAGCGAGCAGGTCAAGGACCTGCTGGGCTACTGCAGGATCGACAGCCTCGGGCTTTCGGCCCTGCTTGTTGTCCTCGCTCTGGAAGTTGATGTGCTGGGGATCGGGGCGGTAGCAGTCGTCACTCATGACACTGTACCTTCCGCTGATCTCATTGACCCTTCCTGTCCTGTGACGGATCCACTGCCGTGCCACAAAGATGGGCATGCGGACATGGAAGGTGAAGTTGACCTGTTCAAAGGGAGAGGTGTGGTCGTTCCGTAGGAGGTAGGTTATCAGGCCCTTGTCCTGCCGGTAGGTCTTTGTACCACTGCCATAAGAGACACGGGCACTCTGGACGATGCGTTCATCGCTTCCCAGATAGTCTACAAGGCGGACAAAACCGTGATCGAGGACAGGGAATTCCTTATCGAGGATCTCTTCAGCTTCAGGTACGATACAGTGGGCCATGGTCAACTCCTTATTCTACTTTGCCCATTATGCAAACAACGGCGCCCAAGGGCAAGGGCCTACAACAATCCCATCCTTCCCATCAGGACGCCCAAGCCTGAGGTGCAGGCGGTTTCGGTCCTGAGGATCCGCTTGCCAAGCGAGGCTGGAACAAACCCAGACGCAACGAATAGGGAACGCTCACGGTCGGTGAACCCTCTTTCACCCCCGATGGCCAGCACTGCAGGCTGGATGGGGATGTCAAACGTCGAAAGGGGCCTGCCCTGCAGCACATTGTCCAGGAAGATTCTCAGCGATGAGGGATCAACCTGAGTGATGGCACTTTCGATGGAAGGGGCAAAGACAACTTCACTCACCCCCGTCTCCCCGCTTTGCATCGCTCCGTCGAGGAGGATGGACCGGTACTCCCCACTCTTGTAGAGGTTGGCATCCGCATAGGATTTCTCTGTCGTATCACTTCCGCTGAGTATGATCCGTTCTACTCCCAGGCTTACAGCTTCCCTCAGGATCCTCCGCATGCAGATGGGCCTGACCTGGGCTACCAGAAGGGTTATTGGATACAAGGGATGTGATGAGGGCCCTTCCCGAAAGCTGAACCAGAGGTTTTCCTTGTCAATATTGAGGATGGTCGCAACCCCTTTTGCTCTGTTCACCACCCCGGCAAGGAATTGTCCCCCTATGCCAAGTTTCAGAATTTTCTGTATGTGGGAGGCTCGGTAATCAGAGAGAGGAAGGGCGTTTTCCCCCTCCAAATGGTCAAAAAGGATGATATTCATGGTCAAGACTATAGCATAGTGGCCCTCAAGAAAGATAGAGTGGGTTTATGAACAGAGCCATATACCTTGCAACAACACATGACTGTGCGGCAAATCTGGCAGGAGAAGCCTATCTCATTGACCAGGATATAGACCACATCCTCTACCTGTGGGTGAATGACCCGTGTATCGTCATCGGGCGCTTCCAAAACCCCTATAGCGAGTGCAATCTAGAGAGGATGGAGGAAGACTCCGTCCAGCTGGTACGGAGGAAGAGCGGAGGCGGGGCTGTCTACCATGACAGGGGGAACCTCTGCTTTACCTTGATTGGGAAAAAGGAGTCCTCCACGAAAGAGGAGAACTTCAACCTGGTCCTCCAGGGTCTCAGGAATCTGGGAATAGAGTGCACGCTCTCAGGGCGAAACGACATCCTGCTTGACGGCAAGAAGATCTCGGGCAATGCCTTCCAGACCACCGCCACCCGATTCTGCCACCATGGGACGCTGCTCATTACCAGCGACCTTAGTGTGATGGCCAACTACCTTACCCCGAGCGAAACCAAACTGGCCTCAAAGGCGGTAAAATCGGTAGCTTCCCGGGTAAGCAACCTCAGTGAGGCAAAGAAGGACATCACCACAGAAGAGGTACAGAAAGCCCTCATCGATGCCTTCTGCGAAAAATATGGGACCACACCTGTCGTGGAGATCGATTTCAAGGAGCTCGAAGAGGCCAAGGCCAACTACAGGCTCTTTGGGGACAGGGACCTGATCCTGGAGAAGACCCCGCAGTTCACCCACTCACTGAACCATCGGTTCAGCTGGGGTGAAGGGACACTCAGCCTCGATGTCGACAGGAAGATGATAGTCAAGGTGCACCTCTTCACCGATTCACTGGATACCTCTATTGCTGAGAGGATGGTAGAAACATTGGAGGGCGTCACCTACGATAGGCAAGCCCTCCAAATGGTAATGGATCGATGCACGGAGGAGGATGTGCTGGAACTGCTCACCTACCTTGTAAGCCAGTTCTAGAGCCCTTCCCGCCCGTATATCTCAATAAGGCCGCGCAGGCGATCGATCCGCCACTCTTCGATATCCAGACTCTTCAGCCTCCAGCTCCAGTTGCTCTGCCCACAGGTCGAGGGTACGTTCATGCGGGCCTCGGCGCCAAGGTCCAGCAGGTCCTGCATGGGAAGCACCGCATCCTTGGATGCAGAGAGCAGCATGACACGGATCATCTGCCAAACGATCTGGTCATCGGGTGCCTCAAGATAGCGGCGTACCTTGTCCTTGGTCGTAGGGTCAAGGGCAGAGTACCAACCCCGGGTGGTGTTGTTGTCATGGGTTCCTGTGTAGATGACGCTGTTGTACTGGCAGTTGTGGGGAAGATAGAGGTTGGTGGTATCCAGTGCCCCATCCTTCAGGCCAAAGGCAAACTGCAGGATCTTCATCCCCGGCAGGTTGTTGGAGTCACGCAGCTCTTCCACATCGGCTGTGATGACCCCCAAGTCTTCGGCAATGAGGGGGATGTCATCACCAAGGGCTTTCTTCAGCGCAGCAAAGAGTTTTTTCCCTGGAGAGGGAACCCATTTGCCGTTGATGGCAGTCTGCTCTCCCTTGGGGATCTCCCAGTAGGCGGCAAAGCCCCTGAAGTGGTCGATCCTTATGATGTCACATACCTCAAGGGTCTTCTCAATCCTCTTGATCCACCAGGCAAATCCATCCTTCTCGTGCTCTTTCCAGTTGTAGACAGGGTTTCCCCAGTGCTGGCCTTCGTCAGAGAAGGCATCTGGTGGGACACCGCTGGAGGCGGTCTGCACACCTTGGGCATCCATCTTGAAGAGATGGCGGTTCGCCCAGGCATCGACGCTGTCAGGAGCCACGAATATGGGGATGTCCCCAACTATGGAGACCTGGTGCTGGTTGGCATACTCCTTGACCCTTGCATATTGGGAAAAGAAGAGGAACTGCAGGACCTTGAACCGCTCTATCTCAATTGCATGGGTAGAACGGGCTTCAAGTAGCGCTTCGCTGTCGCGAAGGCGCAAGGCCTCGGGCCATACCGAGTACCAACGTGAGTCGTTATACACCCCACACAACACCTGATAGAGGGCATAGTCGTCAAGCCACCAGGCGTTTTCCTTGCAGAAAGCCTCATACTGGGCAGTTATCTCCGGCTCGTTGTCGGCCAAGAAAGCATCTGCTGCCTTGACAAGCAGCGGCTCCTTGAACTTCCTCACCGCCTCATAGTCGATGCGGTCGAGAGGGAATTCTGGGGCGACCAGGACATCTTCCACTTCCAGGTAGCCATCATAGGCGAGGGTCTTCAAATCGATGAGCAGCTCGTTCCCGGCAAAGGTCGAACGGGCAGCATAGGGAGAGTCCCCATAGCCGGTAGGGCCGAGTGGAAGTATCTGCCAAAGTGTTACCTTGGCGCTCTTAAGTAGGTCGACAAAGGCAAGGGCCTCATCGCCAAAACATCCAATTCCATGTGTAGAGGGCAACGATGTAGGGTGCAGCAGCACGCCACATCTTCGTTTTAGGTGTTCCATGGTTGTAACTATACCCTATTCATGAGGTTTGTGGCTATTGGTCGCAGTATTGCAATTACTTTGGCCTTGCTTGTTCTAAGCGTAAAAATAGGGTATAATGGGCCTATGAGTTCATTGCAGGATTATGTTCAGTTTTCAGTTGGTGACCACGTTGTCTACCCTTTACAAGGTGTAGGCGTCATTAAGCGCGTTGAAGAGCGCATCTTCAGAGGTGCACAGACCCTCTACTATGTCATCTATCTGGATATCTCCGACATGACTGTCATGATACCGGTGGACAAGTCAGATGAGATGGGCATCAGGGCTATCGTTCCCCAGGAAGAGGCACAGGCTGCCATCGACACCATTTCAAGCAAGTACGAGCCTATGCCAGTTGACTGGAAGGCCCGCTACCAGATGAATGTCGACCTGCTCAGGCAGGGTTCCATAGCCTCCATAGCCAAGGTTGTGCAGGCCCTCTACCACCGTAGCAAGATCAAGGAGTTGCCTGTCCAGGAACGCAAACTGTACGACAATGCCCTGAGGCTTCTCATAGATGAGACAGCCTACTCTATGGACAGGGACAAGAAGGAGATCGAACTGCTTGTCTTCTCCCGTCTGGAGAAATAGCATGGGTTTTCCAGAACATGCGGTAATCGTGACGGCTGCTGGCAGCAGCGATAGGTTCAACAAGCAAGGCCATGGTGTCAAGAAGGAGTATCTCTCCATCGATGGGCACTCGGTGCTCTTTCGGTCGATAGAGCCTTTTTTGCAGATCCCGAACTGTAGGGCCATCCTGGTCACCCACCCCGAAGGGATGGAGGACCAGTGCGCAGTTGCCTTGGAAGATCTGTTTGAGCAGAATTTTATCCCAATCATCCTGGTACAAGGGGGGAAGGACAGGCAGCAGTCTGTCTTCAACGCCTTGAAGATGCTTGGAACCATGTCCCTTCCCATCGACTATGTAGCGATCCATGATGGGGCACGTTGCTTCGTTACCTCTGACCTGATCATACGCACCCTGGCAACAGCTACGGTGTTTGGAGGGGCAGTCCCTGCCCTTCCCCCTACCGATGCACTGAAGAGCATTGATGCCAATGGCATCATCGTCTCCCACATTGCAAGGGCAGAAACGGTAGCTGTCCAGACCCCCCAGATCTTCCACTATCCTGAGATTCTTACAGCCCACCAGAGCGCCAGCACAAATGGCAAGAGCTATGTCGATGATACCCAGGTCTTTACCGATTTTGGCATGAGCGTGGGTATCTGTGAAGGGGATCGCGCCAATCGCAAGATTACCTACATCGAAGATATCCCTGATGCTGAAGAGCAGATAGACCAATATCTAACGAACCTTGAGGAAGGCAAGAGAAAGGCAAAGGCCGCAATTGCCCTTGAACAGGCGATGAGCCAGGTAAAGAGAGAGGAAGCCCAACCATGAGAATTGGCAGTGGATGGGATATTCACCCCCTGGTCAAAGACCGGAAGCTCATCCTGGGAGGCTGTCACATCCCCCATGACAAGGGAGAGGCCGGCCACAGCGATGGCGATGTCCTGATCCATGCAATCATCGATTCCATCCTGGGCTCCCTTGCAAAAGGGGACATAGGGTCCCATTTCCCTGACACAGACCCTGCCTACAAGGATGTAGATAGCCAGGAACTCCTCAAACGGGTCCTCAAGGAGGATCTGCCCCCCTACTCCATCGAGAACCTCGACACCACCATCATCCTTCAGCGACCAAAGCTGCGGGAACATATTGATGCAATACGCATGAACCTCGCAAAACTCCTGGAAATCAGCGTTGACCAGGTTTCCGTAAAGGCCAAGACTGCTGAAGGGATGCTCAACGAAGTGGGAAAAGGGGAAGCGATCATAGCACAGGCAACAGTGCTGATTTCAAAATAAACTCTGTTGACATACAATCCAAAAATACTCTATAGTTTGCACTGCGCCCAGGTGGCGGAACTGGTAGACGCGCTAGGTTCAGGTCCTAGTGGCCGCAAGGTCGTGAAAGTTCGAGTCTTTTCCTGGGCACTATTGGCAAACCTTTGATATGCAAGAAATTGCTTCAGGTTTGCCTTTTTTATTGTTTCGCATAACCCAGCAATTTTTGGAACAGTTTTTACTACTGTGCACAGTTGTGTGCACAGTAAGAATCCGAAGGGGCTGATTATGAGAGCAAGAGAACCGTTTACATTATACAAAAGGAAAATGGGAAACAAGATTGTTTTTTATTACGTGGTGTATGATGAGTCTGGTTGTAGGAGAAAATTCTCTACAGGATGCATGACAAAGACCCAGGCGATGGCCTATGTCATGGAACTCTATAGAACAAACTCACTTATCCCAGACAGGAAGAAACCCGCTCCAGCCTTGACGCTCAAAGAATACACCCTAACTTGGTGGAAAGAGGGATGTAGCTATATCAAAGCTGAGGCTCTTCGTGGAAGGGTCCTCACACAACAATATATCAAGACCAACCGACAGCTTATGGAGAAGTATATCCTTCCCACTTTTGGCCCTTCACCACTATCAGAGATCACTACCAACAAAATTGAAAACTGGCAGCGTTATCTCCTGGATAAAAAAAAGCTAGCACCAAAAAGCGCAAACAACATCCTCTCAATCCTCTCTGTAATGATGGATGAGGCCAGACGCCAAAATATTATCCCAACCAATCCATGCAGCGAGGTAAGGACATTGGCAAAAAACAGCAAAGCTCGAGGGATCCTGACACTCGAGGAAGCAAAGGACCTCCTGACAAATCTAGCATATTGGGATAATCCGGTTGCTTATGCAGCTTCCTTGCTGGCTGCATGCACTGGAATGAGATTAGGTGAAATCAGGGCACTACGGCCTTCAGATATCAAAGATGGATATATTCATATTCAACACAGTGTGGATCTTCAAGGAGCTCTTAAAGACACAAAAACAGGAGATTCAAGGGATCTTCCCCTACCCCCTCGCCTGATGGCTACTCTTATAGAACTATGTAGGCATGTTGAAAAATGTGATCGAGTTTTTTCTATAGCAGGAATCCCATTGAGCTCAAAGACGATCAGGAATGGCCTTTACCAGGCACTAATCGCTAAAGGAATCAGCGAAAAGGAACGTGAAAAAAGAAACATCACTTTCCATTCGTGGCGTCATTTTCTGAACTCCCAGCTCCTTTCACAAGGGGTGAATGCAGAAAAGACCAGAAAGATAACTGGCCACGCAACTGCATCGATGACAGAACATTATTCTCATTTTCTTGTGGAAGATTTTAGGGATGTACTGCAAGTTACAGAAGGAATAATAGTTAAAAATACAACCATAGAAAAAAATTGACTCATAATTCATGATTTTTATAGGTTTTGTTTGACTTATTGGCATTCATGATCAACCATGATTGCTATAAGTATATATAAGTGGCTAGGTTTGGAGGTATTAATCATGTTCAAAATCACGTCTTTCTCTCCTTTACAACTAAAGCTTGACGAAAAGAATCCTAGATTCAAAGTATCTGTGAGTTCCAGCCAAAAAGATATTCGTGAATACATGTTGATTAATGAAGACCTCATTTCATTGTCTAAAAAAATCAATGACATGGGGGTATTGTTACCAGGAGAGCGAATAGTAGTAGTCAAGGAAAATAATGAGAATATCGTTCTAGAAGGAAATAGACGTACAGCTATCTATCAGATGTTTCTCGATAGAAAGCTAGTACCTAAGTCTTATGAGAGAATATTCCCACATCCGAGCGCAGCTTTACTTGATGAAATTACCACCATTCCCATAGATCTTGTAGAATCACGCGAGCAAGCCATGCCTTATCTTGCAGCACGACATATTGAAGGTGTTAAACAATGGTCATCAGTTTCCAAATGGAGAATATCATATGATTATTATATTCAAGGCAAATCATCTCAAGAGATTGCAGATATATTGATGTTGTCTTCTTCAGATACTAAAAAGTTTATCTGTAATTATAAAATACTTAATCAAGGTATCTCATCCAATATCTGGAAAGATGATGAAAAAAAGAAATTGACTTTACTAACTATTGAACCAGATAAGCTAATTCGAATATTGAGAACCAGAGAAGCCACCTCTTTACTAAATCTCTCATTTGATGATGACTACAATCTTGTCTCAAATACAAGTTATATTACAAAACAAAAATTAGATAAGATTATTGTTGAGTTTACTCGAAAAGCATTTATTGATAATACTTTAAATACAAGGTCCTCTTTGAAGGACAAAAACATCAAAACATTAATCGAAGAAATCATACCCGAGTTGAAGCAACTACATTTAACTCAATCAGCAGATGATTCACAAACTAAGGATTCTACTGAAATTTTCCAACCAGATGCCCAGGTTAACGCCTCCCCGCAAACTGATTCAACAAATAAATCAAGGACTTTAAGCCCAACGGAAAGTAGTAATCCTCCACTACGACCTTCAGGCAAACAATTGCCCTATTTCTTTGAAGGTCTTGATCCCTCTCATTTAGATAGAACGAATCAACTTTGCCATGGGCTAATACAGATTTGTAAGGAAATTGCAATTATTTCGCGAAAACGCATGATTGAAGATTTTCCAATTTGTGGAGCATTCCTAACAAGAAGTTTGTTAGAATATTCTATAAAATATTATTCTCAAACACATAAGATCCTCAATTCTGACAAATTTATTTGGCAAGAAATTGCTACCCATGACAATATGAAATTAAGTGTAATCATTGAGCGTTTTTGTAAAGAAAGTTCTATATCTAATTATGTTTCTGACAAAAGGATACAAGAATATTTTATAAATATTTTTTCTGACTATAACCTTACAGCAAACCCGCTAAATTGGGTAGTTCATGATCCAAGCAGCTTCCTTCTTTCCTCTGAGAGCTTAATAATGCTTCCAAGGCATGGATTACTTGCTATAATCAATTATTTTATCGCATAACACATAGTTTCTATACCCATACTACATTTTCAATGATAGACTAGCGCAACAAGGAGGTTAGTATGGCATCTTTTCTTTCCCCGTTGAGATATCCCGGTGGTAAATCAGCTTTATATCATAAGATCCTTCCCATCGTTGAAAGAAATGCCTTCAATGGAATCTACATTGAACCCTTCGCGGGAGGATCAGGCTTAGCCCTTAAACTTTTGTTTAATAAGCAAGTTTCAAAAATTATCCTAAATGATTTCGATTACCATATCTATTGTTTCTGGAAATCTTGTATTGACCATACAGAAGAATTCATAGAACTTATCGAGGCATGTGAAGTATGTATTGATACACGAAATATCCAAAAAATATACTATAAAAACCCTAGCCAATATTCGATACTTGAAGTTGGTTTCTCTACTTTTTTCCTTAACAGAACTAATGTATCAGGCATTATTCAAGGAGGTCCAATAGGTGGAGCAGACCAAACTGGAAAATATAAAATCAATGCTAGGTTTAATAAATCTACACTTATTGATCGAATTAAACTTATCGGTGATCAAAAAAATAATATAGAAATATTCAATCAAGATGCGTCAGTATTTTTATCAAAAACAATTTATAATTATGATACTGAAAATACTCTACTCAATATTGATCCTCCATATGTTAAAAAAGGTGCATTACTCTACGAGAATTATTATAGTGAGAGCGATCATGTTGAACTTTCAAATGTGATTCGCACCCTCACCTACAAATGGGTACTTACATATGATGATTGTGAGCTCATCAATGATTTATATCAAGAATATTCAAAGATACAAATCCAATTAAACTATAGAGCTGGGACAAAAAAGGCTGGAAATGAATTATTGATTTTTTCAAACCATATTTCCCAGCCATAATCTCACTTTTTTATGCATACTTGTTCCAAACTTACCTTTCAGAAAATACCAAAATCAGGTATGATTTTTCTATGACAACAATGGAATACAATTTAGAAAATGAGCGGAATAATCACATTCAGCATATTGGAGAGGAACACAAGAAAGCTTTAGGACAATATTTTACTCCTGTAAAAATATCCCGCTTCATGGCATCAATGTTCCCCAAGAGTTTTCAAAAATCAATAAGAATTCTGGATCCGGGAGCTGGTATTGGTATTCTGGCATGTTGCCTAATCGAAAGGATCAAGAATGAAAAGTGGCCAATTTTAGACTTGGAAATACAAGCTTATGATATCGACATAGATCTCACCGGGCCTCTTAGAAAGAACCTTAAACTAGCAACTTTGGGTATCGCTTCAAGCATACAGATATCCTCAAATAATTTCCTAGAATCTGCTTGCCAGCCTATACTCTTTGATGATATCAAAAAATACACTCATGTAATTATGAACCCACCTTACGCAAAGATAAATTCCAAATCAAATGAAAGGCTTCTTCTTCGAAACATCGGTGTGGAAACAGGCAATTTATACTCTGGATTCCTTGCAGCGGCCATACACGTCACTGAGGAGCTTGGGCATATAGTTGCAATCATACCCAGAAGCTTTTGTAATGGCGTATATTTCAAACCTTTCCGCCAATACCTGCTTGAGAGATGTTGCATAGAACAGATTCACTTATTTGAAAGCAGAAAAGATACATTCAAAGAAGAATCGGTGCTTCAAGAAAATATTATCATACATCTACAGAAAGGAGCCCAACAAAAAGAAGTTTTGATTTCCTACTCCAGCAAATCAAACCTGGAAAAAATAGAAAAGCAATATTTTCCTTTTTCGAAGATAGTAAATCCCAAGGATATCTCCCAAGTAATAAATATTCCTATTCCTGGAAAACAAATATCAAAAGTTGATTTTTATACAACGCTCATTGAATTAGGCCTTTCAATCTCTACCGGGCCCATCGTTGATTTCAGAATGCGAGATTTACTCCAGGCAGAGTTTAGGAAGGGTACCTACCCTCTTTTATATCCTACTCATTTTAAGGATTTCAAACTGAATTGGCCGAAGACTGGTAAGAAACCAAACGCAATACTTGAAGATCCTTCTGTTAAGAAGCACCTATTTCCTTCCGGGTACTATGTCGTAGTCAAACGTTTTTCCTCGAAAGAAGAACCTCGAAGAATTGTTGCTTCGATCATTACGGAAGAGTCCTTCCCTACTGAGTTCTTCACCATTGAAAACCATCTCAATTTTTTTCATTTCAATAAGCAAGGTTTTGAGAAAGAATTGGCATATGGGTTATTCGTATATCTGAACACTTCGTATGCTGATGAACTTTTTCGAATATTTAGTGGGCATACGCAGGTGAATGCTACGGATCTGAAAAATTTCAATTATCCTGCAAGAAATTTTCTCATAGGGATGGGAAAGGTTGCCTTGAATCAAGATGATTTCAACCAAGCAATATTCGATATGATTTTTCAAAAGGCGGTTAAATCAAATGATTAATATTGAAAAGAAAATTGAAGAAGCTCAGGATGTAATTGCTCAGCTCGGACTTCCGAAGGCACAACAAAACGAGAGAACTGCTTACTGCCTTCTAGCTTTGCTAAACTTGAAACCAGAAAATTCATGGCAGGAAATCGAGAACCCACTTATTGGTATCACACCAATCATGGATTTTACCTCAAAGATTTACAAAAAGACGTATGCCCCAAATTCACGTGAAACATTTCGAAAGGAAAGCATGCATTTATTTGTCCAGGCAGGACTGGTACTGCAAAACCCTGATGATCCAACCAGACCAATCAATAGTCCAAAATGGTGCTACCAAATTGCACCAGAGGCATTTGAATTGATCAAGAAATATGGATCTTCTGAATGGGATGAAAAGCTCAACGAGTATCTCAAAATCAAACCAAGTCTTGCCAAGACCTATGCTGCTGAAAGAACCCAGAATAGAGTCTCCGTCCAAATTAACGGAACGATGAACATTGACCTATCTCGAGGAACTCATAGCGAGTTAATAAAACAGATTATCGAGGAACTTGCACCGCGTTTCCTTCCCAACAGCACATTGATTTATGTTGGCGATACTGGAAAGAAAGACGGCTATTTTGATACTGAAACAGCTCAAGAGATCGGAATCGATTTTGATATACACGGGAAAATGCCTGATGTGATATTCTACAAAAAAGATAAAAATTGGTTAATTTTGGTCGAATCCGTGACAAGCGTTGGGCCGATGGATGGGAAACGTATTATGGAGCTCAATGAACTTTTCAGTGCATGTCTCCTTCCAAAAGTGTTCATAACGGCGTTCCCTGATAAAACTACTTTCTCAAGATTTCTTCCTTCAATTGCATGGGAAACTGAAGTGTGGGTTGCGGATAATCCATCACATATGATTCACTTCAATGGGGACAAATTTCTGGGTCCATATACATAATGGTAATTAAACAACATTTCATCCCCCAATTTTTACTGAGGAATTTTGCAACTGATAGTGATAGTTTGCATCTCAATCTTTTCTTGTTAAAAGAAGAAAGAATTATCACTTATGCAAAAATCCGGAATCAAGCTGAACGACAATATCTTTATGGAAAAGACCAAAAACTTGAGAGTAGGTTTTCGAAAATTGAAGGTTCTGTCGCACCGCTTATCAGTAAGCTATGTGCAGAAGAATTAAAACTTACAGAAGAGGATGATTCCTATCTGAAACTATTCATTGTCACCCAAATGTTTCGAACCCCAACTATGGTGAGCCAACTTAATGAATTTGCGAATAGCTTCAAAGATCTCTTTGATTTAGATAGTAAATTTAAAGACACGCTTGATGAAGCAAATCTTTGTTCAAATGATATTTCTATTTCTATTACAGACCCCTATAAATTCTTTTTTTTAGATATAAAAGAATATTTCTTCATGATCAAAGATTTACATTTTGTTTTGATTCAAGCCCCAAGGACTCAAGAATTTTTAATGGGAGAACACCCTGTTATCTTATTAAATCCTTACTTATTCGAGAAAAAATACAACGGATCGAAGCAGGCTCTCGGGCAAAAAGGTACAGTAATTATTATGCCAATATCTCCCCAAAAAGCTGTAGTTCTTTATGATAAAAGTCGATATAGGATACTAAAGGGAAGTCAAATATCCGAAGACGATGTAAACAAACTTAACTATTGTCAATTTTTAAAAACAAAGGACTGTGTCTATTTTTCTAATTTTATGGATATCGAGAAATTGAGAGAATTTACAATCAAATCTGCCACCTTTAGACATGGCAAAAAATTACTTCAAGAATCCTTAGTAGAGAAAAAAAATAGTAAGGGCATCATTATCGAAAAATTAACTAGGAAGGGAACAATAGACCTTCCAATCATACAACGTTTTAATTTTATCCGATTATTGGAAAATGCATTTCTAAACGAGATCGGTGCAGATATTTCTAGAGAAACACTAATCACACCTCCTAAACAAAAATGATACAAACTCTATATTTTCAATCAAAGAAGCTGTTTCTGACAGCTTGGAAGCATAAAAAAACAGGCTAGTACAATTTTGCGAAAGCCACCTATATAATCATACTCCTACATATTCTGAATTTTTCTGCTAAGATATATCTCCTCAGTAATCTTGAGAGTAATATCAACAATTATGATTAAGAAAATTAGATAGTTTTCCTTGTGAATTAAATCATCTTTTGACGCGCCCGTTTGTGTTCCATGCGCATAATCATTCCTTAAGTGTAAACTATCAGAAAAAATTTGATGATTTAACAGATAGTTGAACATATCTCTTTCAGATTTTGCAAAAAGAGTTTCTTCACTCTGCAAAAGACCTTCAGCCTCCAACTCATCGATTACCTTTTGATCTCCAGCTGAATTATACCAAAAACAAATTATTTCATTTTGGTATAGATCATATAGAACCCTTGACCTATCGGTAATCCTAAGTTGTCCATTAGTTTCAGCCGTAATAAAGGCACGATCAATAAGCCAATCTAGAAGTAGAATAATCTCAGGTATATCCACATAGTCTGTTTTCGTAACAAATTCATTGGTAACTAGCAAATAAAAACTTTTATATGATTTCTCAAATCTTTGTACATAATGTAGCATGCACTGATCAGAAAACATACTATGGATCGCTTTTTTTATGTCAGAATTTCTTTCATCAGCTATAAAATATTTTTTGGGAACCAATGATTTAACATCACTAATTCCAGTTGTTTCAGATTCCATTTGGATCAATTCTTGGTCGACCATTCCATCTTCTACAAAAATATTAAATTGCTTTAGCAGCTTATCAATTTCTGGTAATATCGTTCGACATTTTTCAAAATAATTTGTATTAGCAGAAGGAATATCTAACTGAAATCCTTTAATAGAAAATAATGTTTCAAGGCCTTCTTCATAAAAATTCTTTAGTAACACCTCAAGCCGAATTCCGTTTTTTTCAAGGGTTTCGCAATATCCTTGCATCTGCAACTTTTCCAATGCCAATAAATCATTAAAGTTATGACTTGGAGCAAACGAATTTTTATATTCAGGGAAAATATACCTTTCGAATAGGAGTTTCTGAGATTTTTTATTAGTCAAAGCAATTCTGAATTGTGCATCTACAAAACTAAACAAATTTCTAAAGTTACTAAGGATAGTATTAGGATTCAAGTGATCGGTGATCCATTTTGAACTATATGAGAATTTTGATATTAAAGCTTCATAATCGTTGGTGATTTCGATTTTTTTTAGTTGAGCTGGGTTAAAGGCAACTTCTATTCTTCTATTAAATGTAGGTAAACCAGATTCAGTAATACGCGACTCAATCGCTTCACATTTTTTTTTAGCTGCAAGTTTTGTTTTTGTAGATAGAGCTGGTCCACCAGCATTCTTGTTAAGTAACAGCGCTCTTAAGTAGTTTAAATTTGGATCCATTGAATCAGAAATGTATTTTTGGATAATTAATTCTATTTTAATATTATTAAAATCAGAAGGAAAATAAATAACTAATTGTCTATAATTAGATATAAAATATAATTCAATTATCAATTCAGCAGTAATATCAAATTCAAAAATTAGCCGCTCAGAGATTTCAGTATTAAACTTATTGATCAAATTCCGGTGCTTTAAGAGTATAACTGTATCCGTAGTTTTTGAAAGCTCAATAAAATATTGACTGTCCCAATTTTTAAATAAATTATATGTTGTTATTAATTCCCAAAATATACCCTTATAGATACCTCCTAAATTATCAAGATCATTGGAACCATATTTCTTGTTCTTCATGAATGATGAAATCAGTCTAGGAAAAGTGCTTACTATTGATTTATAATTATCATTCACTTGTTGAGTCCAAATTAATGAAAAAACACCAGCATCAATAAATTTTTTTACATTAAAGAGTTCAATAGCATCAGACAAATCATCTATTGAAATGGAGTTGTTAAGAATTGATTCAATAGGAGATAAAAAAAAAGAACAGGAAAGGTCTGATTTAGAAAAGAAACTTACTCGGATGTCTTGATCTTGTATCATGAATATTATCCTTTTCAGCTTAATACATTAGTTATATTGACTGTGGCCGAATATCAATGAAAACATTACCGAAAAGGGCTTATGAGTAAGCACCCCAATTCTCTCAGGGTGCTTCAACTAGTATGGATGGCAATGTATCCATCCTACGACTTTACCCATAATCGTCAAGTTATCATTATCCATTGGGATTGTCTCTGTTGAATAGCGAGAATTCTCGCTATGAATGAATATCATCTGTTCCCCGGATCTGAATTCCAGGCGTTTAACTTTCAAGTCACCGTAGAGGGAAATCACATATATCCCATTCTCACTGATATGTCCCTGAGCGAAGATAACCATATCTCCCTCGAATATCTGCACCCCGGTCATGGAATCTCCTTTTACAGAGACGGCTATCAAGGAACTATGATCTATTCCCCTTGCCATTCTCTCCAGGATGCGCACATAGCCGACATATTCCGAAGGAGGTAGGAATTCTTGTCCAAGTCCAGCAGAAACTCTCTGAGGGGCTATAGGAATTAGTAGGGTTGGTTCTTCGTTATTATGAGGGCTAAAAGTCCGGCCGTTTGGAGTTTGAATTGTTTCAATTTTTTTCTCATTAACATAATCATCATCAGGTAATGGTAATTCTTCACCTGTGAAAAGGTATTCAACAGTTGTATCCATTGCGCATGCTATAGCAAAGCATTTATCACCCGCAGGGACGATGTTTCTTGCTACCCAGTTGTCGATTGTTTTTGGGCTCACCTCGATTTTTACCCCAAGTTCTTTTCGGGTAAGGCTAGTAACTTTTCTAAGATTCTCAACTCGATTCCAAAACTCTATCATTAACATAGTTTACCCCTCATATAACATATGATACCGCGTTTAACATATATTTAGTACAAAATTTGATTTGTTGATTGACTATTATGTTGTTTAAGGTATAATAGCAGTATGAATACCGTAATTAACAAACAATTACTTGTCCATTTTGGTGGAAAACTCCCAAGGGAGACCCACATAGCAGTTAAAAAGTATGCAGCAGAACACGGAATTACTCTAAATAAATTGTATGACAAGGCATTGCGTGGTTTCTTAATTGAACAATCGGAAACTGAGAATATCACTCCGACAACAATCATCGACTCCCAAAATAGCAGAATAAAAACAAAGGATGCCAAATGACTTTTCCAAACCGCCTCATAACAGTCAAAGAAACAGCTGAACTACTTTCAATTTCAGATCGCAAAGTAAGGGATCTTATTGCCCGCCCTAAGACCAGTCATGACCACCTACCCTCTCATCATATTGGTGGAAAGGTTGTTCTTGATCCTGAAGAAATAAAGGAATGGCTTTCACAACGGTAGAGTTCCGGCATGGCCGGTTGATTTTTAATAATACAAAGGTTTGCAATTTGAGTGGTGCGGGAAACCGCACCATCCATTCACAAGAGACGGAGGGTTCATGCTCATAACAACTGCTGATGCCGCCAAGCGCCTTGGAGTAAATCGAAGGACGGTGCTCCTCTGGATCCAAACAAGAGGGATACCTGCCTACAGGTTTTCAGGATGCTGGCGGATTGATGATAACGATCTAGAGAAATGGATTGCCGATAAGAAAATCAATGTCAAAGGAACAGGAGGTCATGGATGATTGGAACTATTTTGAAGGTTATCGTAGCAGCCATTTTACTGATGGCGATTGTTGCAGTCGCTGGAGTCCAGGGCATGAGCGATGAAAAACGAAAGGAATACGGCCATGGGCCGAAAGGACAGGGACGAAGGTGAATATCGTTCATTTAGGTGATTGTCTGGAATTCATGAAAGCGATTCCAGACAACCACTATCAGCTCGCCATTGTTGATCCTCCGTACGGAGGAGGTGGAAAGGATACCTGGGCGGGAAAGAAACGCGGACGGTTTGGTGGACACTTTGATCGATATCATATCACTACCGACGATATGCAGGGGGCCCCTGGTTTTCCTGAAATCAAAGTCCATCGGACTGGTGGAGACTGGGTAAACAAACACAAGGTTAAAGGCGAGCCTGGCACTGATATTAGTAACTGGGATTATGCACCGAGTTCGGAATATTTCGATGAACTATTCAGAATTTCCCAAAATCAGATCATATGGGGAGGGAATTACTTCGGACTTCCCCCTACCCGCTGTTTCGTAGTCTGGAGAAAGCTCACTATCAGCGAAACCTTCTCAATGGCAATGGCCGAATATGCCTGGACGAGTTTCAACTCCAACGCAAAGGTCTTTGATGCTGCTCCCCAGGGAACAAAGAAGAACCCCAGGATCCATCCCACCCAGAAGCCCGTTTCACTATACAAGTGGCTGCTTGGGAAATATGCCAAGGAAGGAGACATGATCTTTGATTCACATGTAGGAAGCGGGTCAAGTAGGATTGCCTGCCACGACATGGGATTCGAGTTCGAAGGATGTGAGATCGACAGGATCTACTGGGAATCCCAGGACAAGAGATTTTCCAACCATGTAAATCAGCAGGCAGCATGAGCCTTGCTTATAGATATAGCGGCAGGGGGTTACTCCTCCTCCTTGATGACCGGATGGTTCCCGGGAGATCGCGAAACAGCCCTGGGCTACACAGTCGAGTGGCAAGCCGGGTCCGTAAGCAACGGTAGCGCGGGGTGAATACCAAGCATCCCGAATGTAGGTTCGAATCCTACCGGGTCCAATCAAGAATTGGACGTACTGTTCAGATAAAGAATAATGGGACCTGCCCAAGATCAAGGAAGGATTTAAATGATTACTATTATAGCATTGGATCATCTTCAACAATCGGCGCCAGAGACAAGAATGGTCTCTCTGAATACCCCATTCAGTGGTTTTTGTTCAGTAGCAATAGAGCCTCCAGAGGCAATCACCGAATATTTCAAGGAGTTCTTAGCAAAAGCCAATGCCCTCACGTCAGGGAGTGAATGCAGAGTTAAGCTATCTTCCGACGGGAGTCTTTTCATAAACTTAATACTCCCCGACCGGAGATACCAGATAATTCCTGATGCCTCGAAGCCCATCTACCGTATTAATGAAATACAACAGATAAGTACAAAGCATCAGGAAATCATTCGGGATGCTGCAGGTCACGAGAAGATGATCTGGGTCTGTGACAAGATCAAATTTCCACAGGAGGAGTGAACGGCAAGATCCCGACGACCTTGAGGCAATCTCGACAGACTATAGCAGTGAAATTGGTATATTTGCCATCATTGGCTGTTTTGATCATCCACTCATCCTGATCATTCGTTTTCCACTCGGTGATACGATCCGCCAGATAGTCTACAGTTACCGGTTCAAGAATTTTACCGCAGTGGGGGCATGCGACAGCATCGCAGAAGAAGAGACCTTTAGTTTGTTTTTCCATCAATTTTCCTTCGGCCTGATAAGCCTTGTTTCAAGTTACAGAGAGCATATCACAAGTTGGGGGAGGGTTTCAGTAATTAGTTGGCAAAGGGTTCTGCTGTCCCTTCAAACAGCAGGTTTAAGGGGCTGTGGCGAAATGGTAAACGCTGTGGTTTGAGTCCTACAGGTAAGCAAGAGCTTCTGGACGCAGGTTCGATTCCTGCCAGTCCCATAGCCAGAAATGGCACAAGTCGGGAGCGTCCAATCCTTAGCCTGAGCGGGATTGGGCATTTTGGAGAGTTGGCCGAGTGGCCGAAGGTACCCGTCCTGAAAACGGGAGGACGAATAGTCCCGGGGGTTCGAATCCCCCACTCTCCGTTGATCAAGAAAGGAGTAGCAATGAAAGACATCAACATCGTATCCCTTACCGGGAGGCTGACCAGGGCAATGGAGCTCAAGTACACCTCCTCTGGTTCACCTATCGGGAAATTCTCGCTAGCAGTGAACCGAAACAAGAAACAGGGTGACAAATGGGTGGACGAAGCATCGTTCTTCGAATGTGCTTATTTCGGGAAGGCTGCAGAAGCCCTTGCACAATACCTTGTACAGGGAAAGCAAGTTGCCCTTTCGGGGGAGATGCGCCAAGAGCGCTGGACCCAGGACGGACAGAACTACAGCCGGGTCGTGGTAGTGGTATCTTCCCTTTCCCTTATGGGTTCCAAGGACGAGAACCAGAACAGGCAGACCAACAATACCAGCAAGCCTCCCCAGCAACAGCCGCAGACACGTTCAAACCCACCCCAGCCAGCCCAAGGCCCGGAGAGCTACTATGATGATGAAATTCCATTCTAAGGCAAAACCAAGGGAAAAGGCCCTGACGGCATTCCAGAAACTGAGGCGCTATCAGGCAGCCACCCCGAACGGGTATGTGAAGTGCATATCCTGCGGGAAGCTCATGAATGTGAAGGAAGCCCAGGGAGGACATCTGGTTAGCAGACGGGTACGGGCAACAGAACTTGAACCGGATAACGTCTGGCCCCAATGCCCTCGCTGCAACGGTCCCCTGTCAGGGAATGTGATCGCATACCGTTCCAACCTAGTGAAGCTCATCGGGGTGGTACGGGTACAAAGGATAGAGGACCTTGCCAATGCCTCAGAGGGCGACGAGGAAGCCTACCAGAGGCTCAGTGGGGAAGATAGGCGGTCAACGGTAAGGAAAAGGACCGAGGCCGAATATGAGGCCCTTGCATCGGGATTCAGGGCACAGACCAGGATACTGCAGAAGGAGAAGGTTTCATGACAACTACACAAGCGGTGACCGAAGTGTTGAAGGAATGGGGTCCAGGGACGGCCCTCTACGGGTATGAGATCCACAAGATGGTGATCAAGAAGCTCAAGGCAAGCGGAGAGACCAAAAGGCCCCTTGATGCGACGGTTCTCAGACGATTGCGGGAAAGGGCAAACATCTACGGGGTGCGGGTACTCAAGCCCAGCGATAGCCTCTATTACAGGGAATTGAAGCGGAACGGCAAGGCACAGGAGACGGTAGCATGAAATATACGATATTTGGGTTCAGCCAAAAGGGGCTGCTCAAGCTTGGGCTAGGTACCGAGGAAGCCTTGGTGCTGGATTGGTTCGTAACGTTCCAGGGTTCAGGCAGGATGCGCTCCATGATTGTTGATGGACAGGGATGGTACTGGGTCAACTATGCAGGTGTACTTGAGGACATACCCATAGCCGGAGGATCCGAGAAGACCATTGCAAGAAGGTTCGCAAAGCTTGAGGCATCCGGGGTGCTTGATCACCTGACTGTACGTGAAGGAGGGACCTTCAGCTGCTTCAGGCTCAATGAGAAGATCTATACTGCCCTTGTTTCCGATACCCAAGACACAACCGAAAAGGGAAAGACAAAAGTGTCCGACCCTAGGACAGAATTGTCCGAGGGGTACGATGGTGGATGTATTGATAGGTACCCAGCTTCCATAACAAACATAACTGGACAAGGGACAGAATTGTCCTACGGTGGGACAAAGTTGGGTGAGGGGGTCGGACAGAATTGGGAGACGGGGTCGGACAAAAATGGGCGACCAAAAGACTCTCTTACCAGAAGAACTAACTTACCAGATAAGACTCCTAAAGAACCCCCTACCCCCATCGGGGGAAAATGTGCAGAAACGGACAAGACCCCAAGACCTCGGTTCATGAAACCAACGGTCGAAGAGATTGCAGCTTATTGCCAGGAACGGTCAAACGGCATCGATGCCCAGGAATTCTTCGATTCGAACGAGACGAAGGGATGGCTGGTGGGAAACACCAAGACCCCAATGAAAGATTGGCAGGCCGCAATCCGCACCTGGGAGCATGCCCGCAAGCGGAACCTCAACAACACTGGTAGACCTAGTCAAGGATCCACAAAAGCTCGCTATCACAGCGAAGGTCATGCAGCAGCTCCTCTTTCGGGGTGGAACAAGATCGGGGGTACGAAATGAACGGACTTGAACAGGGTTTCATCCTGAACCTGGAAGCCAAGCGAAGGGAACGGGAAATCGGGCAGTACGGACATGAACTATCCAATGCCGAACGCATTGCTTTGGAAGCAGCACAGAACAGTCAGGCGGAGAATGAGGCCGCAGAGAAGAAAGCCTTCGAATTCCGCAAATGGAGGACTGAGCAACTTTCCTGCATCCCCCCAAGGTTCACGGGAAAAAGCTTTGACAACTATCGCTGCCTCTCCCAAATCCAACGGGAGGCTGTTGCCCATCTGAAAACCGGAAGGAGCACCATCATCTACGGTGGGAACGGCCTGGGGAAGACCCACCTGGCTTTTGCATCCATCCGATACCAGGTGGAGCACGGGGTGAGCTCATGCTATGTGCTTGCCTTTGATTTCTTCTCTGAGATCAAACGATCGTTCAGGGATGATACAACCGCATCTGTGATGAAGCGCTATGCCCAAGTCGGGTATCTTGTGATCGATGAAGTCGACAAGGCATTCGGGAGCCAGACCGAATTCGTCTATCTGTATGCCCTGGTCAACGAAAGATACAACATGATGCTCCCTACCGTATTGATCACCAATGCAAATGAGGCCGACCTGGTATCAGTAATCGGTACCTCTACTCTCTCAAGGGTTGCCGGTGACGGTGCAATCATCGAGCTTTCCGGTGAGGACTACAGGCAGAGGGCATTGGCATGAGCGAGGAACTGGAGCTACGGGGTGAACGGGTGAACTCAAGAAGCACCACCCCCATGAGAAAGCAGATTGCAAAGGTTGCCAAGGGAATCAACAAGAGGATTGCAGAGAACATACCTTTCTGGCCAGAAGTGATCAGCTACCCGGAACTTGCTGCCAAGGTAGGCCTGTCGGTGACGGCCACTACGGCAAGGATTGCCGGGGTCCAGGAACAGTACATGGTATTCCAACACAGGAAAGGGATCTCGAGGATACGGCCAGACTACTCGAACATTGAGATAAGGAGGAACGACTGATGGGTGCTTATCTGATGACGGTAGTAGAGCTGGATTTTAGGGTACGGGGTGCCCGCCAGCGGAAGATACGCAACACCCTGGCTACAATCCATTCGATCGTTGGGCAGGGTTTCAGGGAACAACCGGCGGGGGAATACCTTCTGCTCATTGGTGAGGAGAAAGCCCTGGTCGTCAGGAAAAGGAACGGAAAATGGGTAGGCATCCAGTGAATGATCTCAAGGTTCTATGCAGTGAGCTGGTCGGGAGACGCTACTCCACCGACGAAAAGATATGGAAGATATCCACAGTGCTGATAAGGCACGATGGTACGTTTCTGTTTCTCCGTAGGGATGAGGACAAACGGATCATCATGAGGGAAGTCCTTCTGGACAGGACTCGCATCATCATAGGAGGTTTGGATGAAAAGGGAAGTTGTCCCAAGACCGGGACGGAAGAGATCGGCGGCGAAGCGCCAATGTGCAAGGGCCCAGTTGATGGAGATATGGAAGCAAGGCAATGCGGCCCAGTTGCCACCGAGGGTACGTCTTGCAGTCGAGACGTTGGTACCAGAGCTGGGAAAGGTGAGAGATGATCAGAAGACGATGTAAGACATTCGGGTGTGCGAACCTTCATGTAAACAAGAGCGGCTACTGCGACGACTGTACGCGCAAGCATGCAGTCGACTATACCGACGGCAGGGAATCATCCAACACCCGTGGTTACAACTACAAGTGGCGTGAGTTTTCCAAGAAGTTCCTTGCATTCCACCCTACCTGCGCCATATGTGGTGCCCCTGCTACGGTCACCGACCACCGTGACACCCCGGCCGAGATCATGCTCGACCTGTACGGACGGTTTGATCTCGACCCTTTGAATTACCAGGCACTATGTACCAGTTGCAACACGCGAAAGGCGAAGGAAGACAAGGAAAAGGTAGAGCAATACTTTGCACGCAAAGCAAATGGCTACCCCGGGGGGGAGGGTCAAAAAAACGGCCCCCTACCCACGACCGCGCCGGTTAGTCCTGTCCACACACACGGAGGTTTTTATAAGGGGGTCCCGCTCGATGGCCAAGAAAAATAAGGCCGGGCTTCTGGCCAAAATCCCCCGAGCTCCCGAGTATTTCGGGGAAAATGCAAAGGCTGAATGGACAAGATTACTCAAGATACTGGTTGAAGATAAGCTGGTCACAACCCTTGACCTGAATGTGGTTGAGGGGGCATGCATGAACTATGGGATATACCGTGACATGTATGATGCAATAACTGCAAACGGCACCAGAACTATGGCTGAATACATCGAGGAACGGGGTGGCAACAGCCAGAAACAGGGCGAACTGACCACGCTGAACAAGGCATTTGACCAATATACCAAGATTCTCCGGATGTTTGGGGCCACACCGGCAGCTCGCCATGTAATGAAGCTTTCCTCCAGGGAAGGCAGTCCTGATGACGAAGATCCTCTTGGCAAGGAACTCGGCCTTTGAGTGGGAAACGGCTGACCCTAGCCCTAAGGCAAAAGCTGGAGGCACGGCAGAAAGAGCTTTTCGAAGGATATGTCAATGCAGTGGTATCGGGAACCAGGAATGCGGGTCTTGCAGAACGCCAGAAGGTAGACCGCCATCTGAAGGATCTGGAAAGGACCGACTGGGAATGGGTTTTCGATTGGGCCACCGCCCACAAGACCCTCTGCTGGATGCAGGCAAACCTCAAGTTCCCCACAGGGCTCTGTCAGGGTAAGGCATTGTTGCTCGAAGGCTGGCAGATTTTCGACATTGCTACCCTCTTCGGCTGGATATCAAAAATTGATAAACGACAGAGGCGCTTTACCACTGCCTACTGGCAAGTGGCAAGAAAAAACGGCAAGAGTACCATAGGTGGGGGTATAGCAGACTACCTTGCATTCGGGGATGACTATCCTGATGCACGTGTCTATATAGCCGCATCCTCGATGGATCAGTGCGAGGAATCCTTCGGGGCTGCAAGTGGCATGCTCACCCTGGGCTGGTACCAGGGCAAGGTAGTCGTCTCCAATACAAAGAACAACAAGCAGGTGGATCTCAACGGTACCAAGGCCTTCGTGAAAGGAATCAGTGCGAACCCGAAGGACGGAAAGCTCCCCCATGGCCTGCTCCTTGACGAATACCACCAGCACGTGGACAAACAATTGTACAACTCGATCGACTCTGGGCGTGTCGCAGACCCTACGGCATTGATGCTGATCATCACCACTGCTGGAGTGGAGCTTGGGGGTGTCTGTCACCAGGAATATGAGAAGTGCAAGCAGATCCTCATGGGGGCCGAGACTTCCGACCGCTACTGGATCAGCATCTACGAGCCTGACGATGGGGACAAGGACGATGACCCTGTATCCTGGGAGAAGGCGAACCCCAACATGGGGGTTTCGGTCAACACAGGGATGCTCCAGGACCGCTACGATAAATGCAAACTCACTGAATCTGACCTGGTGGACTTCAGGATCAAGAACATGGACCGGTGGGTCATGGGATCGACAAGATGGGCGAACATGGACATCTGGCTCGAGCGTTGTTGTGATCCCTTCGATACAGAGGAACTCAAGGGCCGTACCTGTTACGGAGGGCTCGACCTCTCAAGTACCAGTGACTTCACAGCTTTCGTTCTCACGTTTCCGCCTATTACCGAAGGGGAGAAATGGAAGCAGCTCTACATGTTCTGGGTCCCTGGGGACAATGTGGTGGCATTGTCCAGGCAATTGAGAAAACCCCTGCAGGATTGGGTTGCCAAGGGCTTGATGCGGGCCCCGGTTGGGCCTGTCGTTGATTATGTAAATGTGGGCAATTTCATACAGGGCTGCATGGGGACCTATGACCTCAGGCTCATTGCCTGCGATGCCTGGAAACTGGAACTGTTCGCCAGCAAGGTCGGTGATTGGTTCGAGAACATCGCGGCCAAATTCAGCCAGGGGATGAAGAACATGTTCCTTCCTGTGGACCAATACAAAGAAGCCTATCTTACTGGAAGGATTACGTGCGGAGGAAATCCTATCCAGACATGGATGATGGACTGCGTGGAAAGCTCTACAGACTCGAACGGTAATACAAAGTTGGTCAAGCCGAAGTTGGAACGATCGAAGACCAGAATTGACGGGGTGATAGCCTCAATCATGAGCTATAATACCGCAGTTGATAACGAAGGCCAGGAGAATATCAATGCAAAGGAAGATTTTTTGTTTTTTTAATTGACACAAAGAAAAAATGAGATGCATATTGTTAACGTATAGTAGCCTTCAATTGGCATTTTGGGGATTTCGTTATTATCTTGTGTGGCTTTACGATTCTCATCCTACTCTAAAAGGTTGGAAAACCATTCGAAAGAACCTTCAAAAGTGGTTTCGAAAAAGGTTGATTTTGAATTTAATGGAGGTAAGATGATGAAAAATATTGCTATTATAAGTACTTGTTTGGCGGGACTGGGCATTTGCGGGGAGCGTTACCTCACAAGAGTAATGAGATGAACTAAAATGTAGAAGGGTTAAATGTCTTGGGTTCGAATCCCAACTCTCCGCTCTATTTTACTAATTCACTTTTTCTCTTATTTATTAGAATATAAGAATTTTATAAAACCTCTTTGGATTCTTTTGTGAAAAGCAAAGAGGTTTCTTGTTTTAAGTATTTAAAAAAGACTTTCTTGGTTTTTACTCAAATGTGTAGTTTCTTATGTGTTATCCAGAATGACTCATCAGGTTTTATAACCAAAATATCTATCGGACCTCCAACCGTTTCATTTATATTTTGGAAATGCATGGTCTGTATTGTCACGTCAACGGCGTATTTAGCAAAATTGATTGCATCCTGCAGTGTAAACAAATTAAAAGGTATTCCAAAGAAGGGAAGGTTTGAATATGTACCATCCGCATTAAGTATAGCAGTAGGTTGAACTATCTTTGAAAACACTGTAGTTTCACCGTCCCATTTTGCCCCTTGATTTGATGTATCAATGGGAAGGATCATTTTATTATTGGTATGGACTTGATAGATTTTTTGTATCAATTTACCACCTTCATCTTTGTATCCAGCAATCAGAAAATGCACGCGAATATTCGGGTCAAGTCCTTGAAAATATAGGATAATAAGGTTTGGTAAAATATCAATATCAGTTTGATCTGTAATGTTGGTTCGGATGAAATCTTCGATATATCCAGTAATGGGTATTCCTTTTATTGAAGCATCTCCACAAGTTGAAATGCCGATATTGTTAGGGCATATAAAAGTTTTATCCATAGTATCTGAATTATGGACACCAACAAGAACAGTTTTTGAATTACCGTCAGTTTTTGTTTCGTTATAAGAAATCCTACTATCACTTGCTAAGACAATACCTCCATTGACATATACTGAAATTATAAATGACATCTTTATCCCCCTTTACCTAAAGAAATTATAGTTACCTAAAAAAAATTATGTCAACAAATATTTCCACAGGTGATCATATATTCCCAAAAAGATTCTGTGTACCCAAAAATACCGTTTAGTTTCAATCGCATGAAAGCAGGACTTTTTCTATGCTTACATCATGGGATTGGGAAAGCTGTTTCATTTCAACAAGATTAAGGACGCGGTATCCGTCTCAGTGGGCAAGAGCCTGGACTGGACCGACCTCATGTCCTTCAACCGCGAGAAGGCGCTGGAGAACAGTGCCTTCTGGATCTGCCTGGTAAACCTTGCCAGGACCTTCGGGGCGCTTCCCATTCACACCTACAATAGAAACAGTGACGGGTCACGAAAGACGGACACTGCTTCAGCCGAGGCAATCCTCCTGCGCCATCCCTGCCCCCACATGAACCCCTACTCGTTCCGTTTCGCCATGAGCCTGAACTTCGAGCTCTACGGGGTGGCCTATGCCAAGATAGGCCGGTCCACCACCGGCAAGCCCATAGCCCTCTATCCCATAGCCCCTACGTTGGTACAGCCCACGGTCAAGGACGGCTCACTTTGCTACCTCTATTCGACAACAGGTGAATACATCAGCCGAAAAGATATGCTGGTGGTGATGAACCTCACGACCAACGGCATCATGCCCTTGGCTCCTCTTGATTACGTCAAACAGGACCTCGCTGTCTCGAACGCTGCCAAGACCATGCAGACCAACTGGTTTTCACGTGGCACCATGCTCGGTGGTATCGTCAAGGTCCCTGCCAATACGAGCAAGGAGACCAAGGATGAGATCCGCACATCCTTCCAGACAGGGTTTGGGGGAAGCGGCAACTCATTCAAGACAGCGGTCATCCCCGACAACACGACCTATGAACCGGTGAAGATCGACAGCAAGAGCGCCGAATTCCAGGAAGCCCAGAGATGGACGGTAGCCGAGGTTGCAAGGCGTTTCGGTGTACCCGAGGCCTTCGCCGGTGGATCGGTGAAGGAAACCTATGCCAATGCAGAGCAACGCGGGATCGACCTGGTGCAGTATGCCATCCTCCCCCGCTCGGTAGCCTGGCAAGATGCCTTCAATGCATCCCTTTTCCCCCATGATGATTCCCGGTATGTGAAGATCAACCTCAACGGCCTGATGCGCGGAGACGCGACCACCCGCTCTGCCTATTACCACAACGCCCTGATGGACGGGTGGATGAGTGCCAACGATGTGCGCAGCCTCGAGGACATGGACCCCATTGACTACGGGGACCTGTACATGGTCCCGATGAACTATGTCCCGCGCAAAGTCGCGGCGACGACCAACCCCTACACCTACAAGGCAATGACCCAGGAAACCAGGGATGGTGGAACCCAAGCAGCCCGGATCGAGGATATGAAAAAACTCGAGGACCTGGCATACATGGCCGAGCGATCAGATGTGGCAGCATCGCAGCGCAAGACCATCGAAAAACTCGCACGCAAGCAACTGAAGGCCGAGATTGATGCGCTACAGGCCCTGCTTGACTTGAATATCCCTACATCCGAGCTTCTGGATAAGTTCATGCTAGCAACCGAGAAGATAGCTAGGGAATTCGGGGACCAGTATGTTTCAGCCTTTTCTGCCATCGCAATGAAGATCCAGCCCATCGTACAGAGACAGGTCAAGACAGGGACGCCCGTCGATTCCGACGCCTTCGAGCGGTTCGTGAAGACCTATGCCTATGCTGCCAGCGACCGCCATGCCTCATCAAGGAGCGGTGCCCTGGAGAAGTCCCTCACTGGGATCCCCGACGACCAGGTGCGGGATACCGTTGCCACCGCCACCCAGGAATGGATCGCAACGGTACCAAACCGTGAAGCGGAAGGAGAGACGAACCGGTCGGCCAATGCAATGACGGTCTTCCTGTTTGCCTCCTTGGGTGTGACCTATATGCACGTGGTCGCATCGGCTGATTCCTGCGAGTTCTGCAAAAGGCTCGACGGGCGTGTGGTCGAGGTCAACGGCAATGTGCTGAGCAAGGGTGAGGACGTTGATGACGGAGAGGGGAACATCATGCACATAAGCAAATCGAAGAAGCATCCTCCATTCCATGAAGGGTGCTCCTGCTCGGTGGCACCAGGGAGATAGAAAGGATGTCAAGGAACAAGGACCTGAAGCTATTTCGCGAATACGCAACAGCATCAACGATCAGGCGCCTGGGTGATGAAAGGCTCGCAGAACAGTCCGGGTCGGTGAGCGCATGGAGCGCCCCGATCTGGAACATCGGCAAGATCAACCTCAACGGGCGCGTCTATACCCAGGAGCTGGCCGAGCGCCTTATAGCCGAGAACAGGGCTACAATCGCCTACGACTCACACCGGCATGAGTGGGGTGAGGCCTATGGGAACACTGTGGCAGTGGCGAAACAGCCGCGGATCGAGGACGGCCTGCTTTGGGTGGACATCTTCTTCGTGGACAAGGCCTACAGCGACAAGCTTCTGGCAATCCACACTGCAGGGGTGCCCATCGGGGTATCGAGTGTCGGCTATGGGGAGACGGACAACGACGGGGTGGTCAATGCCGCCACCTACGAACTGGTACGGTACCTCGATTTCGTTACCGACCCTGCCAACGATACGTATGCGGGCCCGGGGACCGAACCGGAAGAAGGTATGAAGAATGAGAGCGCAAGCAGCCATGACCCGGACGGGATGCCTCCCGGGTCTGATGGGGAACTGTCCCCAAAAGAGATACAGCGGCGCATCGCAATATTGAAACAAGTCGAAGCAATCGACTGAGGAAGGAAACATGACTGCAAAGGAACTGAGGGAAAGACTGGCCGTACTGAGAAAGGAACGCAAGGCCCTTTTCGCGACCATGACCGACGGGTACAAGGAAGAGGATGTGAAGGCCTACGAGGACAAGGCCAAGGACATCCATGACACCGAATACGCACTCACCGAAGCCGAGCGCATTGAGCTCGACGACAAGCTTGAGGAAGGGACTGCTAGGACCATCATCGAAGGCTCGAAGGAAAAGCTCACCGACGAGGTGAAGCTCTTCGTCAGGAAGATCCAGGATGCTGTGGCGGTGGGGACAACCTATACCGGCATCATCCCTTCCACCGTAGCCAGCGAGATCATCAAGAAGCGTGAGACCTACGGAAAGCTGCGGGGACGCTGCAGACGTATCTCCCTGGGCGGGGACTACACCATCGCCATCGACAAGGACCAGGTGACTGCAGAGTACGTCGGTGAGGGGGAGAAGCATCCGGAGAAGGATGCAAGCCTGGACCAGGTGAACTTCACAGCCTACAAGCTCGGTGCCTTGGTTAAGGTGAGCGAGGAATTCATTGCCGACGTCGCGATCGACGCCCTCTCCTGGCTGACAGAGAACATCGCAAGGGCTTTCGCCAAAAAGGAAGATACCGAGATCCTCAAGGGTACTGGAAGCGGGAACAAGCACATGACCGGCATCCTGACAGCGGTCAGTACCAACGCGATTACGGCTGCCTCGGCAACGGCAATCACCCTGGACGAGATCAAGCGCCTGGTCGGCTCAATGAAAGACTACGCCACTGGGGCCGTTCTGATCATGAACCCAGCAACCAAGACCGAGATCAGCCTGCTCAAGGACGACAACGGGCAGTACTACTTCCCGCCCCAGATCGACCTGACCAGCATCCAGGGCAAGGAGATCATCACCCTCGACGATGTCGACGAGATGGCAGCGGGTGCACGTGCAGTCATTGCCGCGAACCTCTCCTACTACCAGATCGTGGACCGCCAGGGAATGAAGCTGACCGTGCTCAACGAACTGTATGCGGAGTCCGACCAGAAGGGGATCAAGGGTACCGAACGGCTGGACGGAAACGTCCTCAGGGCCGATGCATTCAAGGTCCTGAAGATGGCTGCGGCCTGATAGGGAGTGAACTATGGATACGGCTGACCTGATCACGCTTGATAGGCTTCGCGATGGCTACGGCTTCACCATCGCCCCCGGTTCCAGGACCGAGGCGATGTACGAGAGGCTGATCCCCGCTGCAAGCCTGGCATGCCTGCATTTTGTCGGCCGCGACCTCCACCTGCGCCAGGTCACCGAATACCAGGACGGCAACGGGCACGACCGCCTCATGCTGGACGAGAAGCCGGTGGCCTCGATCGTCAGCCTTTCCGTCGATGCCTTGCATGCCTTTGCATCGTCCCTGGACCCATCCCTCTACCGTGTGGATGGGGAAACGGGAATCGTCACACTGTACGGTATGCAGACCCCCTATGTGAAAGACTGCATAAGGGTTGTGTATATGGCTGGGTATGAGGCCATCCCTGCAGATATCGAGGCTGCGGTTGCCGACACCATCCAGATGATGGCAAGACGGGTGACCGGGGTGGCAGGGGGCGTGACAAGCAGGACCATGGCAGACGGGGGAACGGAGCAGCTGGAGACGGTGGCCCCCACCGACTATGCCAAGTTCCTGCTGCGCGCATACCGCAGGAACCTGGTCAGATGAGTAGAGCCGCCAATGCCTTGCGCATCGACATCGACAAGCAGATCGGGCAGCGGATCACCGCCTTGGGGGGATCGCTTCCTGCAATCATGGACTTCTCGATGGGTGATGTGGCCCAGGACATGGCGTCCCATATCAGGGAGACCTTCCTCAACGGCAGGGCCCTGGGAAAACGGACCGGCGAGACGGAAGGGAGCGTGCGGCACTACAACGCCAGCAAAGGGGTTGCAGGGCATTACGTCGACTTCGGGGTGGGAGTGAAGGGGCACCTGAACTACCTGCACCGGTGGACGGGGACGAAACGGGAGTTCATGGGACCGGGCAAGGCTGGATATGAGGCGACGGGCCGGTACATGACTCTTGTGGAGAAGAACCTTGAGAGGATGGAGCGGAAACTGGAGGTGTTGTGACGGGATTGTTCGATACGTATGAGGTGCTGAAAAGCATCCTGGAGTATTTTAAGGTAGCCCTTGCCGACAGGATCGCCGAACAGGGACTGGTCCCCATCGAGGAATGGGACATCGGGTACCGCGACGTGGCAAGCGGGCTGCACGCACACCCGGCCTTCCTGATCAAGAGTGACCGCGACGGGGAGAGTTCAGACGGACCCTTCTTCCAGACGATGGAGACGGACATCGCATTGGTCTTCCGCTGTGAGGATCCTGATGAGGGCTACCAAAGGCTCTGCTCCTACCAGGCGGTCCTCGACTCGATCCTGCGCGATGATCCCCATTTCGGGGGGAACATCGCAGAGGTCAAGAAGGCGACGTTTGCAAAGGCGAGGGACAGCTCCAGGACGCTGTTCTTCCTGTTCGTGGAGGCCGACATCGATATTGACGTCCTGGCATGGAGGATGCCCTGATGGCTATCAAATGCAAGAAATGTGGGCACAAGATCGAGGGGAGAAGCCTCCCCCAGCTTTGCCCCAGATGCGGGGCCGTGATGGTTCCCTATGTCGTAAAGACAGAGGGGAAGGAAAAGAAGGAAAAACTCCTCGACAAGCTCGAGGACTGACAAAGGAGTCCAGAGATGAATACCAAAGTTTTGACAGGCAAGGACGGAAAGGTGAAGGTTGGTGAAGACCAGATCGCATATTGTGATACATGGTCGATGGACCTGTCCCAGGAAGCATCCGAGATACTGAAGCTCGGCACAAGCTGGGCAAATGCCCAAGGCGGCAAGAAGAGTGCCACAGGCAGTCTGGGAGGAAGCTATTCAGATTCGGATACGGCCCTTGCGGCATTGGTGACAACATGGCTCGGGGAGGATGAGGTACGGGCGGACATCCATTTGGTGCAGAGCGCAACCAAGGAATATTCGGGCCCGGCTGTCCTCAGCTCGTTCAACATGAGCACCCCAGCAGCTGGAAAGGTGACTTGGTCTGCGAACTTCACCTTTGACGGGGCACCGGCCGAGGGGACTCCTGCAGCATGAGGCTGACAATAGCGACGACCGGGCGGTATGAGCCCAAGTGCTTTGACTTCGAGGGGCAGGAGGATTCCTCCCGTCCCTTCGTCGAATACAGGCTGATGACAGGCGAACAGGTCGAGATGGTCCGTAGCCAGAGCCAGGCCGACTCCTGGGCACGGATATGGAAAAGCCAGGTGACCAGGCTGGGAAACACGGTCTTCGAGGTAGACGGGATGGAAAAGGAAGTGGCGGCAAAGGATGTACCGGGGATCCCGGGTACCTTCGTACTGTATTTCGAGGTGGCCGAGCATATCCTGCGTGAAAGCATCCTTGCTACAGACGATAAAAAAAAATTGCGCTCACCTACAGTCTCCTAGCTGAAGGATACTCATCATCCTACAGGCGGGTATATGGAGGCAGTGACCGTACCGTAGTGCTCAGAAGCGGGTATGAGGTGAGGTTGGACGAGATACCTTCCCTCCTCAAGGAAGAAGGGATAGCAGAGGATGCAATCCATTTCTATTGGCGGTACCGGACGATGGGATGGCCGTACCGTGGCGGATGGGCCGAACAACCGGCCCTTCTTTCCCAGACCGTGGAGCTGCTGGACCCCCTGGATCGGCTCTACCACCCAAGGATGATATAGATGGCGAAGGATCTGAGGATAAAGGTAACGAGCGAAACGGCCCAGGCGGAAGCAGGGCTGAAAAAGGTCGGCTCGGCCATCGACAAGATGGGTACAGCGAAAGGCTCTTCTGACGCTGCCTTGTTTACGGCAAACCTTCTGAAGACAGGGCTCGCTGCGGCAGGCGTCTCTGTGACCCTTTCCAAGGTGCTCTCAACCGCCAAGGAAGCGGTTGCTTTGTATGCAGTGCAGGCAAAGGCGGAGACTTCCCTGGCTGCGGCCATCAAGGTGACAGGCCAGGAATCGGAATTCACCATCGGACAGCTTCGTGAATACGCCTCATCCCTGCAGGCGGTAACCAACTACGGTGATGAGACGATCCTCACTGTCGAGCAGATGATGGTCCAGACAAGGAAGATCGGATCCGACATCATGCCACTGGCAACCGAAGCTGTATTGGACATGTCCACAGCCATGGGAACAGGTGCGGCAGAGAACGCAAAGAAGCTTTCCAGGGCATTGGCAGATCCCATACAGGGCATCAGCCTGCTCAAGGAAAGCATGGTGATCCTGAGTGCAGAGCAGCAGACCTCGATCAAGGGCTTTGTAAAGCAGGGCGATATGGCCAATGCCCAGAAGGTGATCCTGGAGCAGTTGTCGGCAACCTATGGAGGGCTTGCACGCGCCCAGGGAGCCCTTGACGTCTCCAAGATCGAGCAGATCAGGAATACCATGGGTGACATCAAGGAAGGGCTCGGCCAGTCAATCATCGACGGCATAAGCCCTGCAATGACATGGCTGCTGGAAAAGCTGCAAGACGTGAACGACAAGATTGCCAGGGCCAACAGAGAGGCAGGGATCGTCTCGCCTTCATCGATGAGCGACAAGGAACTTACCGAGACCTGGGAGGCCCAGAAAGGCAAGGTCGAACAATACCGCAGACAGATCGAGCAGGCAATGTCAATCGGGGACGTGTCAACACAACTGATTGCCCAAAACCTTCTGGACCAGTTGCTCCCCGTCTTTGAACCGGTTATAGCTGAAGTCAACAAGAGAGCCAGGGAAGCAGGCTATGCTTCAGCAAATGCGTATGGGCAAGCCTATGCGAAACAGCTTGCACAGCAGAAGATCGACAATCCCCAAACCCTCGAGGACGAGAAGAGGTCACAGAGAACACTTTCCCCAACATCAATGGTTCCTTCGTCGACTGGGATTGCCAAGGATGCGGCGGATGAAGCCAAGGCTTTCGCCACCGCCCAGGAAGCGGCCTACCAGCTGGTGACCGCAACCTCGGGCTATCAGCAGATACTGCTGGAAAATGAGATAGCCAGGCTCGAGGCCTTGAAAGAAAGCAACCTTGAGGCGATGCAGAACAAGAACCTCACGGCCTCGCAGGTAGCCAACTATGAGAGACTCAACACCCTCCTCGATGAGCAGCTCAAAATCGACTACAAGGTCCGGGACGGGCAGGACGGGCTTTCCTCCTTCCTGCAAAAGAACGCAGGGTATGCAAAGGAGACTGCCGAACAGGAAAAAACCAGACTCCTTGCCCTCTATGACATCGCCTCGGCCTACCAACGGCAGAATGACCTCACCGAAGAGCAGAAAAAGAACATTGGCCAAATCCTCAATGGCCTGCAAATTGCAATCAAGGCAATACCTTCAGAAACAGAAAAGGCGACCAATACCCTCACCACTGCCCAGGAGGCAGCCTACCAACTGGTCAGTGCTACCTCGGGCTACCAACAGATACTGCTGGAGAGCGAGATAGCCAGGCTCGAGGCCTTGAAAGAAAGCAACCTTGAGGCGATGCAGAACAAGAACCTCACGGCCTCGCAGGTAGCCAACTATGAGAGACTCAACACCCTCCTCGATGAGCAGCTCAAAATCGACTACAAGGTCCGGGACGGGCAGGACGGGCTTTCCTCCTTCCTGCAAAAGAACGCAGGCTATGCGAAGGAAACGGCG
Organism: Sphaerochaeta sp. PS; assembly: GCF_032144095.1. NCBI lineage: Bacteria > Pseudomonadati > Spirochaetota > Spirochaetia > Spirochaetales > Sphaerochaetaceae > Sphaerochaeta > Sphaerochaeta sp. PS. The sequence continues at coordinate 50,226 of NZ_JAVSNJ010000003.1, read as the reverse complement.
GAGCAGGAAAAGACCCGGCTCCTTGCCCTCTATGACATTGCCTCAGCCTACCGACGGCAGAATGGCCTCACCGAGGAGCAGAAAGAGAACATTGGCCAAATCCTCAATGGCCTGCAAATTGCCATCAAGGCAATACCTACAGAAATGGAGAAGGCAACCAAGACCGTGCGTGAGCAGCTCGATGAATCCTTCGAGGCACAATTCCCCACTACTGGGGTCAAGAAATGGGCAAAGGATGCCCAGTCGGCCATAAGCGATCTGACCGGTTTCATGCAGGACAATTTTGGCTCAATCATCGACGTGGGAACTAGTTTCTACAAGACGATCACAGAAGCCCAGGAAAAGGCATCAAAGGCCCAGATAGCGGTACTTGAGACGCAGATTGCGGCAGAGAAAAAGCTGTACGAGAAACAGACCAAGGCCATAAACAGCCAGTATGATGCAAGATCCAAGACCCTGGCAGACAAGTACGCATGGGGCCTTATGGGCTATGAAGAATATATCTCCGCCCAGCAGAGTCTCGACGAGGGCAAGACGGCGAGCGAAGAGGCTGCCGCCTCGCGTTATGAGGAATTGGAGAAGCAGAAGCTTGCGATACAGAACTCGATAGCCAAGACAACCTTCGAGAACACAAAGAAACAAAGCATCGCACAGTCGCTGATCCTGGGAGCCCAGGCCATCCTGCAAGGGTATGCCTCGTTGGGACCGATCGGAGGCTCGATAGCTGCCGCCCTGATAGCTGGGGTGACAGCGGTCCAGGTTGCGACCATCAGCAGCCAGCAATTCACCCCGTCAACCGCCCTTGCAGAGGGTGGTATTGTCTATCGACCTACCACAGCCCTCATAGGGGAAGGCGGGGAACCTGAGGCTGTGGTCCCCCTGTCCAAGGCGAGCCAGTTTGGGTTCGCATCGGGAAGCCAGAACAGTCAGGTGACCAACATCTATGTCACCGGCCCCTCATACACAGGCGACCAGCTTGCCCAGAGCATAGCAGAGGGAATCGCGAGAGGACAACGTACCGGAAGGATCGCAAGGTGGGGGGAATAGGCATGGACAAGGCAACATATACCCTCCACCTTGACTTTGGAAGTGGATGGGAAGATTTCTCTGACAGGGTCATCCTTGCCGAAGGTTATGCACCCCGCCTATGCATAGGCAAGGGAGGGACCCATGAGATTCAGACCGTCACCCTGAAGGTCCACCGGTCCATTGGCCTGGGCGCGAGGCTTGCAACCACTGATGACCCTGTACCGGCCAAATTGCTGCGTAACGGCCTCTCCGTGATGACAGGCATCATCAGGCCTTTCAACGCATCCAAAGCAAGCCTGAACCGGATGGAACCCATCTCGCTTTCTATCCTGGACCGCTCGGCAACGCTGGAGCAGTATGTCTTTGATTCCATGCGGTGGACCAACCTGGTTCTGATCGACCGGGAGGATGTCCAGCGTTCCCTGATCCATAAGCTCTTCGCCGCGGCAGGGGTGGATGAACCTGAGATATTGGTCGATTTCGACAGGGCCGAGGTCATCCCCAGTTATGCACTCTCCAACGGCGAGTACATCAGCGACCGCATCCAGGAAGCCCTCTACGAGTATGGCCTGACCTATCGTGCGACGGCAGAGGGAAGATTCCGTATCCTGGACATCTCACAGGATCTGATTGTCCCGGATATTACCATCCGGGCGGCCGACCTGAGGACCGGGTTCACCCTGACACGTAGCGACAGCTCACACAAAGGGGCCGTGGTCAAGTGGTCTCCAATCCTCACCAGATCAAGGGTGCCAGTCTACGAATACGAATTTGCAGGAACACCGGCCACACTGGTGGGGGGAGCGATCTTCCCCCAAGGTTCTGATGTACAGGGCTACCGGCTACCCTACGATATCTCTGAGCTTACAGAGGGTAAATTGCTAGCCATCGCGAACCCAGAGATGGAGTACGAACCCATCACGCTACAGGTATCGAAGCATACAGAGTTCGGTGTGGATGACTGCAGCGCCTACCTTCGCTCGACCATCTCCCAAAGCCAGGAGGTTTCAGCCTTCAGGATCATGGCAGATGTCTGGTACCAGGGCAGGAGCTACAGCCAGCAGGTTGTCCAGGGCAGCAACCCAAGGACATACACGGCAAAGGTGATCAGTGAAGCAGGGAGCGCCCAAAGACTTGCACGTATCCTGTCGCTCAGGCAGACGGTGGGCCAGCAGGCCTACAGCTTCGAGTCTGTCGTTTCCTTGGAGCCTGCACAGATAGTGCGGGTCATCGAGGACAAGGTCTCCTTCCTGGATGTGACGGTACGCATACTCTCTCGCGAATTCGATGCAAACTCGGGCCTGTACCGCTATACGTCCGAGGGGACCGGACAGATCGACCTGGACATTCCCGTCGAGCAGATCGATGCGCTGGAGAATGCACTGGGCAAGGGCAGGCAGGGACCCCAGGGACCACGGGGCAAGTCCTACCGTGTCGAGATCGAATCGACCAATGGCCTGCTGTTTCGTCCAGGATCGCAGTACACGCGGATGATTGCCCATGTATACGACGATACAGGGGAGATTACAGGGACGGTCTCCCCTTCAAACCTGGTATGGATAAGGACGAGCCAGTCTGAGTTGGGAGATATCGCCTGGAATACCGCCCATGCCACTGGCTACAAGGAAATAGAGCTCACCCCTGCCGATTTTTACGGCAGTACAACGTTCAAGTGCGAATACAAGGAGGTCTGCTGATGGCAATACTGGCTACCGGACAGATTACGTTCATCGATTACAATGATGCCCTCTCACTGACCGGGTTCATCAACTCCACCCATCCCAAGACGCAAGTCTTTTCCAAGGATGGTGGTGGCAAATGGTCTGCCGACTGGGCGACTGCAAACAACCTGCTCACCCCGAACGTGTTCAGGCAGGCAGCAGGGGCATCTGGCCTCGACCTTGTCTCGCCTGGTGGCGGGAACGGGGTGGGTATCACAAACCCCAAATGGACCTTGAAGCTATTTACGGATACTGCTGTGGTGATTGCTGCAGGGGCATCCAATGCTGCTTTCGGTTCGGTAGGGTCTGCAGCTCCCTATACGCTGACCCTGAACAAGAACTGCATGACAGAGGCAAAGCCTTCCTTGGAGTGTACATTCTCCTGCACCTACACGGACCCCTCGACTGCGCTCTCCATCGACTTCAAGACGTCGGTGACCTTCTCCCTGATGAAGAGCGGGGGCAAAGCGGTATTTGTCCAGATATTTGAGGACAATGGGCAATATGTGATCAGAAACGGTTCCGTTGCAACCTCGACCCTTGCCCTCAAGTTCTCCGTCTACCGTAACGGGGTGAAGGATACCTCTGTTACCGGATCGGCCCAGTGGAAATACCGCGACCCGGGTGGCAACTGGACCAATGACGGTACGGCTGTAGCACTGTCAAACTCCAATCCCGAGACTGCTGCAACCAAGACAATCAGTGCGGCCACGGTTGATGCGATCACCAACTCAAGGACCTACCGCATCGAGTTCACCGACAACGACTCCGAGGCTGATGTGACGGGGACGGTGTATTCGGCTGAGGTTTCAATCCTGGACCTGACCGATCCCTTCCAGGTTGAATATTCTGTCGATGGCGGGACGATCTTCAAGAACGGGGAAGGCACAAAGACCATACGTCTGAGGCTCTTCCAGAACGGGAGTGAAATCGACCTGGTCAGTGGTGCATACAAGCTCTACAGGCTCACCCTCCATGACCAGAACGGGAACATCACCTACTTCAAGTCGGCCTACGATCTTGCCACCTCCATCTCCGGGGCGATAGCTGTTGGCGCTACATCGCTGGTCGTCGCCTCGGCGGGGACTGGGGCAAAGGCAATCAAGGAAGGGGACCGGCTGGTGTTGGAACCCGGTGTGGGAGCGAAGGAAGAGATTGTGCAGGTGGGTGCTTCGTATGTATCGGGTACCACCATACCTCTGGTCTCTGGTGTACAGTTTGCCCATGCGGCATCAGCCCCCATCAAGTCCGCGAACAAGAAGTGCGGACTCACCGATACGGCCAAGGTGATCACCATAACCGGTGATGATATCTTCAACCTCGGCTCCACAGACATCGAGGTACTGGCCTGATGAAACTGCTGGCAACAGGAACCATCACATTCACCGAACAGTACGACCCTTGCCTTGCCATGCTGACAAGCGAGGTGCTGCTCGTCCCATGCGACTCCCAGGGGATCCCAAGGATACCTCTGGGATCCTCGCCCCTGACCTCCAGGATGGTAATAATCCAGGGGGGAATAGAGCAATCAGGATGGACATTCACCAGGACGCAGCAAGGGGTGACCTCGACAGTCAATTCCTCCGGGGTGGTCTCGGTGACTGCAATCAGTTCCGACAACGGGTATGTGGAGGTGACTGCATCCAAGGCTGGACAGGCTTCCCTGCTGAAGAAACTGGTGGTGTCAAAGGTATACCAAGGCGAGACTGGTTCTTTGGCCTCGGACTTTTCCATTGAGCTTTCTCCCAGAGCTTTCCTGGTATCTAGCAGGGGCATGGTGAAGGATACCCAGGTCATAACGGCAACCTGTAGGAAAATGAATATCGTTGGCTCCCCTTCCATCGGCTGGGTTGCAAACGGTGTGCAGCTTTCTTCAGCTACCGGCGAGACCGTCGTCATAACTATTGAGGCATCATCGATGCTGTCCTCCTTCAACCTCTCCTGTACAGTGGCTGGTTTCGGGGCCAAGAGTGTGGAAGTGCAGGGAATCCCCGGTGGTTCGGCAAGACCGATGTACATGGGATTGCTTACCGTCGCCCCTACATACACCCCGGAAGGGCCCTTGTTCTACAGTTCCGAACTTGGAGGTGATTACTATTTGGGGACGGACATGATCCCATACTGGTATAACGGGATTTCATTCACACCTGACGGTCTTTCCTATGTGCCCAACTATGCTGACATCATGAGCCATGCCGCAGCCGAAGCGCTGAAGGTCCCCAACATCATTCCGGTCACCTCTGCCCTCTATGCATACTTTGACCATATGTCAGTAACCAACGCCTACATCGACGGCCTCCGGACCCGAGTTCTTAAGCTTGCGGGAGGAGGTTCTATCCAGTCCGAGCAGTACATCGAGAACCAACTTGGGTTTTTGTTGAAAGCAGACGGTACGTTCAATGCAATCAACGCCAATCTGATCAACGCAATAATTTCTGGGTCTGGTATATTCAAGGGAACAATTGAAAGTGGTCCCCTGACAACTACTACAGAAAGTGAAGCAGGAACTGAGATATTTTTTGATGCTCCTACACACTGGCTTTCTGATGATATGTATAGTGCATGTACCCTGACTACAGGAGAAGTACTGCAGAATGTTACGGGGTCATATAAAGGCAAGGCATTATCACAAGCAACAAAGCTCGCCTCGGGAGGAAGGGCAAAATTAGGTTCTGCATCGGGGAGTGGAACATCAAATGGGGCTGGGGGGAAGTCTGACGGTGGAGGAAGAGAAAATAAAGCTATTCCAGCGACAATTATCACTTATACTATACCAGCAAACTGCACTGTCTTGGGGTACAGCCTTTATCTTATTCGTTATGGATCACCGGCCGCATCCTGCATGATTTATAGAAATGGCTCTACACTATCCGCTAGTATCTCAGTTTCAGGTTCTACAACCTATACTGGAACAATTGCCGTAGCAACCGGTGATGTAGTCACTGTTGTCATACGGGGAGGATATGGTGGCTATGACAGCGATTTTGGATACTCTGTAAGTGATATAACAGGTTCTGGGTCCGTTACTGCATACAGTACAATTGTTGGACCTGGCCTAACCCTCAAATACACCGATTCCTCTTTTGAATTGATACCTTTGGGCATTTATAGTAATTCATTGACCATGACTGGATACACGCAAGTCTTGAAATATTCAAAGGCATCAGCATTCATCAATGGTGTGGCTGGGTATCCTATCAATGAACTCAAGACTGCTGAAGGAACGCTGACTTACAATGGCATCACGTACCAGGTTACAGGAGTAATGAAGAACTCGGCGACAGCTATGACAATATTCCATGAAAATGGTTCGTTGAACTTCATACTTCCAAATGCAGATCCAGGGAACTCAGGATACTATCATGCCTCGGGATCATATGCAGTCATCTCATCGGTTGCAGGCGCTGAGATGATGAACATCAATGCCAGACAAGCTGATACATACTCAATCGGAAATATCATGCGTTTCATGAACATCATCGGAAAGAACTTGATTGGTGAGAACCTCAACCTGGGGGGAATGCCTGGGTATGCATGTAGGGCTTGGGTCAACTTCAACGGGACAGGATCAGTCGCTATTCGTGCAAGCAAGAATGTTTCATCGATCACTGATAGCGGTATGGGGGTCTACAGAGTAAATTTCTCAAATCCAATGAAATCTGTGGACTATGCCGTTGCTACATCCTCAAGGCAAGACGGAGATGCCAATGAGAATGCCTATGATCTCAGAGTCTCAAGATTGGCCGCAATCACCACAGGAGGAGTAACTGTATCTCACGGCTATTATACTACATCGAATGTATATGCAGATTGTCTGTATGGATATGTTGCGATTTTTGAATAAGGAGAATTGGCAATGATAATTGTATATAAAGGTTTGGCTGGTTCTGTGTCCATTTTGATCCCATCCCCCGAATGTCTTCTCGACCACGAATTGGTAGCAATCGCCCTTAAGGACGTACCAGATGGACTTCCCTATTGGATTGTTGAGGAGCCAGAAATCCCTGTAGATAGGACTTTTCGGGAAGCCTGGGAAGTACCAGAAGATTGGGGGCCACCCGACGGGTACGGTTCAGAATTCTGCACATTTGAGGAGATCGAGGATGCTCAGGATAAACAATGACAAGGCGATTCTGATCGCCCAGGAGAGGATACGGGTTTGGAGGGAATCTGCATTCGCAGAGAACGACGTCAGAATCCAGAATGCCATGGCCGACGGGAATGAGGATGCAAGGCTGCAGGCCGTCATATACAGGGAATATCTTCGCAACCTTCCCCAAGAATGCATCGGCAAGGACCTGGATGGGCTGAAGGCAGTATTGGACGGGGTGATGCCCTTCCAGGAGTACATCCTGATGGGAGGAACCGGTGAGTGATGTGATATGGGTGGCCGTCATCACCGGTTCGGTTACGTTGGCCAATGCCCTGCTTTCGCGCAGGTGGAACAAGAATGACGAGTTGGTCAAGCTGCAGGGTGCAATTACAAGTCTGTATAAGCAGGTCAACAGGATTGCCAAGGGGATGGACATCGCGCTCAAGAACGACCAGGTGATCTTCGACGCTTTCAGGAAGAATCAGATCAATGGGGAAAGCGAGGTGCAGGACCGGGTCATGGAAGACTATTTCCGCGAATGCGCCGTAGCCGGTTACAAGGCCGACGGCAAGGAGGAATGAGCATGGATTGGAAGGTGGTTGCAGCAGTCGTTGCTGCATTGGTGCTGGTCATCGGCTTCGGAATGGAGGCCTACAAGAAATGGCTGCGCGAGGACAAGGCGGGAAAGCGGGAGATTATCATGGTAGCGGCCCTGCTCTCAGTGATCCTGACTGCTTCATTTGCTTTCGGCCTGGCCTTCCCGGGCCTTCCCTGGACGTTCCCGGGGTATGCAATTGGAATCTTCCTGCTGCAATGGTTCATCGACCAGAAGGCCATCAAGAGGATATGCAAGGCCCTTGGCCTCTTCGGCAAGGCAAAGCTCAAGGAATACGGGGTGACGGAGAATGACCTGGGGGTGCTGGATGAGTGATCTGTTGGGAATGATCGGAGCGGTAGGAGCCGTGCTGCTGGTGGGCCTGTGGGCGCTCTTCCAGCGCAAGCTGAAGAAAGCCCTGGCCAAAGCTGAGAAAGCCGAGCAGAGGGCACGGAAAGCGGAGCTGGGTCTTAGGCTCGGGGAGACTGCTGCGAAGGCCAAGGATAAGATCGTAGAGGCCCAGAAAGCAAACCAGGAGAAAAAGGAATCGGTAGACCACCAGATCATGGAAACCGAAAAGGAGGAGGACCCTGATGAGAAAAGGAAGGACCAGGAGAAGATTGCCAACGGCATTACTGATCTGTTCAATGCTCGCAATACTGCTCGCTAGCTGCAGCACTATCAAGGCGGTACCGGACTATATCGATATACCAACACTGGAAGCTGTAAGGCCCGCGAGGCCGGTACTGGAACCCGTGACAATATCGAAAGGGATAGAGATACCACCGACGATGCTGCGCAACTACAACACGGTGGTGACCTATTCGCTGGATCTGGAGGACTATGCCTGGGGCGGAGAGAACCCAGGGGGCCTTGAACAGTACATCAAGGACATAGCTTCCCTTTACCGTATCCAAAGGAATCTGTAGTATATCCACTTGCACATCTAAGATCTACTGAATGGGCCCAGGGAAGGAATTCCCCGGGTCTTCTTGTCTCACTAGCACCTGATGGGTTTAGCCAAAGCCTGACAGATGATTCTGGGGATCCTCATAGTTTATATTCTGAATGATGCAGCAGACGTTGATTATGAAGTATTCGTATGAATATGAACGGTACCTCGGGGGAAAGAGTTCCTCCAACATTTATGATCAGAAGATTCAGGAGATCAATATCAATGGCGAGGTATTCTCGTATTCCTTGCGTATCCTTGATCAGTAACTTCCCATTTTCTTCCTGGATGTTTGCTTCCATGAGTACAGTACCGTCCAGTTGGCATAGACGATTCCGATGCAATTGCCCTACCCCATCATCCTGTTGAGAATACTGAAATTCTAAACCAAGCTCTCTGACAATCCTGTCAGTCGCATCACACGTCCTAAACTTTGTCATTGCCACCTCGATAGAATGAGTCAACCATATTAGTATACGATATTCTCTATGGGAACAAGTATGCAGATTTTATCTTGCACGAAAGGTCTTGTTGGTGTAGCATATTAGTGTACACAGTTGTGGGCACAGTATCCATACATTTAGTGACATAACGATTCACAACAAAACATAGTAAAGGTTTGCAATATAGGGTTTTATTCACATACTTACATAGCGGTTCACATGCTGAATTTTGGTTCAGGTCCTAGTGGCCGCAAGGTCGTGAAAGTTCGAGTCTTTTCCTGGGCAAACATTGGGAGGTAAGCAATTACCTCCCTTTTTTATATCCAATTCCTCCAACCATGCCTTGTACGGAAGAACTCTCTTTGAAGTAAGGGCTTCGAACACGCTCGCTAAGTTGATCTCTCAGCTTTAAGCCATATACCATCGGAAGAAAACGAATGTTATTGATAAAAAAACACACATTTTTCCTCCTTCCTCAAGATTTGGAATGAAAGCGTATAATATCAAACAAAACTCGATAGAATCCCTCATGTACTTCTGGCACTACCGATTTAAACTATATCTATCGATGCGGCGTTGCCGCTAACCAACTTTCCAAGTTTTCATGATTCCTTAAAAGGAGGGGCATATGAAAAAGGCTCTATGTGTACTGATGGTTCTGGTTATCCTGGGTTCGGGCGTTCTGTTCGCCGCTGGTCAGAAAGAGTCTGGTCTTACCAAGGTGGGTATTGTAAATCTTCCACCAGAAGAGTCAGGATATCGGCAGGCTAACGTTGAAGCCATGAACAGTGTGTTTTCAACTGCAAACGGCTATGACGCCAAACAGACAAACACAGGCGACAACAGCGAGCAGATCGCTGCAGCGAAAGGGTACATTCGAGATGGAGTGGACTATCTGCTGATCTCAGCCGCAAACGCTTCTGGATGGGATGACACCTTGAAAGCTGCAAAAGCTGCAGGAATCAAGGTTATTCTCTTTGACCGTGCAATTGATACGGACGAATCCAATTTCCAGGCAGCTCTTCTCTCCGATATGGCTTATGAAGGCAAAAAGGCCGTTGAATGGGTATTGAGTCTGGGCCTTGATCCGATCAATCTGATCCTTATTCGCGGACAGATGGGTTCTGCAGCTGAGATCGGCCGTAGCGCAGCAGTGCTCGATGCCGCAAAAGCAAAGAAACTCAACATTGTTGCCGATGGAACAGGTGGAGATAGCTGGAGTCTTGATGAAGCTCGCAAAATTGTTGAAGCAGCAATTGCAGCAGGCAAGAATTTCAATGTCATCTATGCAGAAAACGATGGTATGGCACAAGGTGCTGTCCAGGCGCTCGAAGCAGCTGGAATCAGCCATGGCCAGAACGGCAAGGTCAAGATAATTGGTTTTGACTTTAACAGGTTTGCTCTTCGGAACGTACAGGCTGGGTACTGGGATGCCGATATGCAATGCAATCCACGTCAAGCAGCCGAGATTTCCAGATGGATCAAGAGCGGTAAGCTCCCAAGCGGAATCATCTATCAGGAAGAGCTGCTCTTTACTACCTCTACAATTACTGATGCAGACATCGAGAATTGGGGAATCAATGCAGATCCTGGCAAGGGTGTAATCACCAGGTAAGTATCTGTAAGAAGGTACAATCACCATCATTGTATGTGCGCAGTGCGGTATGCGGATTAAGTTCTGTATGCCGCACCGCGGTCAGTTTGAACAGTACCAGTATAAGGAGATCTTTGATTGTTGTCAGAAACCATACTCGAAATGAAGGGCATCAGCAAATCCTTTCCTGGAGTCAAAGCTCTGAATGGCGTGGACTTCAAACTCCGAAAGGGTGAGATCCATGCCGTCATGGGTGAAAACGGAGCGGGTAAATCCACACTGATTAAAGTCATTACCGGAGTCTACGAAAAAGACTCTGGCCTGATTACCTTACAGGGAGAGCCTATCCACTTCAAGACGCCACAGGAAGCACAGAACAGGGGAATAGGAACAGTCTATCAGGAAATAATGCTCTGTCCCAATTTGACTGTGGCTGAGAACATGTTTATCGGCCGCAGTCGGAACCCCGTCGTTAACTGGAAGCAGATGAACAATAAGGCGGCACAATTGCTTGAATCCCTAGGTATTCCAGCAAGCCCGCTGCAGGAACTTACAAGCTGTTCACTTGCAGTGCAACAGATGATTGCAATTGCACGTGCGGTAGATATGGACTGCAAGATTCTTATTCTGGACGAACCGACCTCCTCACTTGATGAGGACGAGGTACATAAACTCTTCGCTCTCATGCTTGAACTGAAAGCACGGGGTGTGGGAATCATCTTCATAACTCACTTCCTCGAACAGGTATACGAAATTAGCGACAGGATTACCGTGCTTCGCAATGGGAAGTTGATCGGCGAATATGAAACATCCTCGCTCTCCCAGATCGAACTAATCTCGAAGATGCTGGGTAATAAGCTTGAGGATATCACCAAAATAAAAAAACATGAGCCGCTTGTCTCCGACTCCACCATTCCAGTACTTGAAGGTGTGGGGCTATCGAGTGCTGCAGGAGTAAGACCATTCGACTTTACCATACAAAAAGGCGAGGTAAACGGGTTCGCCGGCCTGCTTGGTTCCGGGCGCAGTGAAAGTGTACGCGCTATTTTCGCTGCCGACAAAGTGACTAGTGGTGAAATCCGAATGAATGGAAAGAGGGTGAAGATCAAGAATCCCCTGGATGCCATAAAACAAGGAATCGGATATCTGCCGGAGGACCGCAAGGGCGACGGGATTATCGCTGACCTTTCGGTACGAGACAATATCATCCTGGCCTTGCAGGTTATGAAAGGCTTTTTCAAACCTTTTTCATTGAAACAGACAGAGGCCTTTGCTGACGAGTATATAAGGAAATTAAATATCAAGACTCCGACCCCCAACACGCCAATCAAGTCTCTTTCCGGAGGCAACCAGCAGAAGGTCATTCTGGCCCGCTGGCTGCTCACTAACCCAGAGTACCTGATCCTGGATGAACCGACCCGGGGCATCGATGTTGGTACCAAGGTAGAGATTCAAAAACTTGTGATCAAGCTCGCTGAAGAAGGAATGAGCCTGACATTCATCTCTTCGGAAATTGGTGAGATGCTCCGAACCTGTTCCCGATTGATAGTCATGAAGGACCGTGAAATCGTAGGGGAACTCAGAGGAACGGATTTGTCAGAAAACGATGTCATGACCATGATTGCCCAGGGAGGAGAGTCCAAATGCGCAAATTGATAACAACCCTCTCTCAGCTGGTTCTCCCCATCTCGGTTATGATGCTCCTCATTGTCATCAATCTGATAAAAGGCGTCGATTATTTCAATATCACCTTGGTAAACGGCGCATTGTATGGGAATATACCGAATATCTTGTTCGGTGCCTCCGAGTTGGTCATCCTTTCCATAGGCATGACGCTGGTAACGGCAGCTTCACAAGGGCAAGACATAAGCATAGGGGTAAATGCCACCATTTCTTCCGCCGTATTTGTCCTGTTCGTCCTCCATGCCGGAGAGGTCACACTGCTTGTCATAGTGGCGGGTTTCCTCTTGAGCTGTGTCGCAGGCTTAGTTCTCGGCGCATTCAACGGTACGCTGGTTTCGGTGTTCAAGGTTCAGCCAATGGTTGCATCCCTCATCTTGTTTACGGGGGGCAGATCCATAGCCTTTATGATTGATGGCAAACTATCCCCCATTCTGGCCAACGACATATCGAATCAAATCGGCACCGTCATACCGGGAGTACCAATACAGACTCCAATAATTTTGACTGCTATCTTCATCGCCCTAGTTGCAGTGCTGTTCAAGACCACGAACCTCAGGCTCTATGTGGAGACTGTGGGTATCAACCCGAATGCTGCACGTCTGAACGGTATCAACCCGAAGAAAATAATTTTTCTGACCTTCTTGATTATGGGTGTCTGTAGTGCAGTTGCAGGCTTCATCGCAGTAAACAAGGCAGGCCGTCACGATAGCGTAAACCAGCTCAAACTTATCATGATGGATGCGATTCTCGCCGTGGCAATAGGCGGCAACTCCTTGATCGGTGGAAAATTCAGCATTACCGGTTCCATAATCGGTGCATACACTATAGAGATGCTGAACAGGACCCTGCTTAGGCTGGAGATAGAACCTGCCATGATCAAGGTATTCAAAGCAGTCTTCATTATCATTCTCATGGTAGTTGCATCGCCAGTAGTCAGGGTATATTTCAGCAAAACCCTGGATAGGGTTCGAACCTGGAGACTTACTACAACTATCCCAAAAGATGCAATGGTTTCAACCGGAAAGAAGGAGGAATAGGATGGCATCTCTACACGTAATCAAACCCAAGGCAAGACTATCGAATTCGAATATTCTATTTCTCATAGCTGCAATCATATTTGTAGTGATGTACCTGTTTGCAATTATCAGCTTTCCAGGCAGCTTCAGGCAGGTCCAAACTTTTTTTGACCTGTTCAACCTAAATGCCCCGCTCATCATCATGACCCTAGGGTTGAGCATCGTCATGATCGGAGGTGGTATCGACATATCCATAGGCGCAGTATGCGGTCTGATAACCATGGCCTGTGCTGTCTCACTGGAATCGAGGATGGGCAGCATCGGGGGAGCCGTGCTTGTTGCACTGGGTATTGGTATCGCATTCGGACTCCTACAGGGATATCTCATAGCCTATCTTGAGATTCAGCCGTTTATTATTACGCTGTCAGGGTTGTTTCTGGCACAGGGACTGCTGACGACACTCCATAAAGACCCGATCAACGTGACTATGCCTGCATTCGTGAGTTTGAGGGATTTTGATTTCGTGATCCCCTGGCTCGGTACGAAAAACAGACTGGGCATTTTCATCCCGTGTGAGATAAAGCCTGGTGTCATAGTAGTGGTGGTCCTTCTTGTCATTCTTGCAACCCTGATGAAGTGGTCTCGTTTCGGACGCAATGTCTATGCCGTCGGCGGAAATAGCCATAGCGCCATGATGCTCGGCATCAACGTAAAGAGAACGATATTCTTCACCTACGTGATAAGCGGATTGACGGCCGGGATAGCAGGTTTTGTCTACATAATGACAACGGGAGCCGGCAATGTCGGAAATGCGGCAGGAGCCGAAATGAAAGCGATAGCCTCGGCTATCATAGGCGGTACACTGCTCAACGGTGGTGTTGGGAACCTGCTTGGAGCGCCGATAGGTACGTTGATCCTTCTGGTGATCAATGAACTGATCCGTGCAGGGGGAGTTCAATCAAACTACCAGGCGATAGTAAGCGGACTGCTGCTGTATTTCTTCATAGTGTTGCAAAGTGTCATCATGTCGTTGCGTGACAAGAAGAAATTCAGCCTCGCCCTACCGACTTGGCTACGAAAAAAGACAGTGACCCAAGGCTAGGCGTGAAGGCTTTGGAGAGACTACTCCCTCAATACAGGCATTTGCTACCGGTTCTGAATTCCCGGGGTGAGATGCCTGTATTTTTCTTGAAAATAAAACTGAAATAATGGGGATCGCCAAATCCTACCTCATAAGCGATGTCCGCGCTTCTGAGAGCTGTCGTCAGCAGCAGTTCTTTCGATTTGTTGATACGGACCTGTGTAAGATACTCAATGAAGGTCTCACCGGTTTCCTGGGAAAAGATGGTACTGAAATGGTTTGGACTGATATTTACGATCGATGCCACTGAGTGCAGGGAAATATCCTGGTCGGCAAAATGCAGATGTATGTGCTGCTTTGCCTTCTGAAGCATTGCATAGTATTTTCCCGCCGATTTTGAGTCCCTGAACTCTATGAACGTATCAAGGATCAATCTCACCCCGTCACAGAAGGTCTCCTTTGAGCCTGCTATCTCTGAAAGCTGTGTTTTATGTGACAACGAAGGTATAACCTCCTGAACATCACCACCCAGTTCATAAATGATCTTTGAGATGGCCACCATAAGGTCATACAGAAGATAATAGCCTATGAGAGTGCCCTGAAACGGTTTATCGCCTATCATGGCAATATACTGGGCGATAATCTCATCAATACCCGATTTCTTCACATATTTCAGTTGCTCCGATATGGGGCTTCCATCCAGTCTCAAGAAATCAATTTCGGAAAAGGGGTTCAGGTCATGTGATCCGATTATCAGTTTCTGGCCTGTCTTAACAAGGAATTTTACGGCTTTTTCCGCGTCAGCATAGGACTGGGATAGGCTTCCTATTCGCTCGACCGGAGAGCCAATCCCAATTGCCACCATGCAATCAGTATTTCGTTCAACCTCGTATTTAATCGCCTGGCCTAAGGTATAGGCAGTTTCCTCGAGCGATTCGGATACAAGCTGCATCAACAGCAGGATGATGGAATCCCTGCTTTGGGAAAAGCATAACACATCCTCCTGATTGTCTATGATACTGTTGATCTCGAGTTTGGCGGTGATCAGGTCCGAATAGTTTTCAGTGGAGGTGGAAAGCTTGATGATCACCACAAGGTAACAGTGGGCAATGAGGTCGACCCCCATATCACTACCCTTCTCAAGCGCATCTTCCGTCTTGACAATTCCGGTTACCAGGTCGCATAGCCAGCGCTCCCTGATGAGGTCCGAACTGGATTGGGCCTGCAGTTTCAGGTGTTCTATACTTGAAAGTTGTATTTTTTCCTGTTCAATCGTAGCAACCAGCTTATTGAGTGCCGAAAGCATGTCCGAGGCGGAAACGGGTTTGAGCATGTATTCGTCAACACCGATTGATATGGCCTCCTGTGCATACTGAAATTCATCATGACCTGAGATGATAATTATCTTTATCCAGGGAAGTATCTTTTTGATAATCCTTGAAAGGCTAAGGCCATCAATAAACGGCATCCTGATATCAGTTACCAGTATGTCGGGTTTCACATCCTTCATAATTGACAGGGCCATCTCCCCGTCTGAAGCCTCACCTGCGAGGACAAAGGGGCCAGACCCCGACTGTATGCTGTTCCGAAGCCCTTCACGTACTACTATTTCGTCTTCTACAATAAATACCTTATACATTGTATTACACCTCTGGTACGCTGAAATACACGGTAGTGCCCTCTTGATACCGGCTTGTTATTTCCAACCTCGTGCTTGTATCGTAATACAGCTCAAGCCTCTTGTTAACATTATACAGACCATAGACATTGCTCAAATCCTCGGGATCGGGCGAACCGCTGATCTGTTTCATGATATTCGCAAGTTGTTCTTCCCGCATTCCTATCCCATTGTCCTGTACGGAAAAACAGAGGCGGTTGTTTTCACGCCACCCCTTCACTGACAATAATCCGCGGCCCCTCTTGTTCTTAATCCCATGGTAGAGGGCGTTTTCAATGAGGGGCTGGAGCAACAGTTTCAGGATCTGACAGTTTGCCATCTCAGGCTGATATGCAATTTCATAATCCAGGATATCCCTGTATCTGATCTTCTGAATGGTCAGATAGCTTCTGACATGCTCAAACTCCTCGCTAACCTTCAGAAAGTCCTTACCCTTATTGAGAGATATCCTGAAAAAGCTTGAAAAGGCTCGGGTTATGTCAATGACCTGATCATTTTTCTTTTCTTCGGCAAGCCAGACTATCGTATCGAATGTGTTATAGAGAAAGTGTGGCGTGATCTGGGCCTGAAGGGCTTTCATCTCCGATTTCTGAAGGTTTTGTTGTTCCCGGACATTCTCTGCGATCAAGGCCTGTATCTTGACCGCCATGATGTTCAGGTTGTCGGTCAGGCCATCGAGCTCACTTACCTGAGGGAGCTTTACCCTGACAGTGAAATCTCCTTCGGCAATTCTCTTTGACAGGTCCTCAAGCCTCTTGATAGGTTTGTTGATACTGGCGGTCACTGAACGCTGGGTAAAGGCAGCGAAGACAGTGACAAACAATACGGTAAAAATCTGAATGACTGTGAGTATGAAGGTAATACGCTTATGATGCTCATTGGTTATCGTTGCCGATTCTATTACCCGTACAATAAAATCCTGCAGGATGTCAGATATAAGGGCGGATACCCCCCGAATTTCATCGAGGCTCTCTTCATTTTCACTCACCGAAGACTGGTTCGCCATCTGGGTCCCCAGACGGTCTACATTGCGCTTCAGCGTTTCGACCGCACGACCTGCCACCTCAAGCATCTGTCGATTCTCTCGTTCTTCAGTCGTTCTCATGATATCTTCCAGGCTCTTGTTGATCCCGTCAATAATTTCGTATTGGTTGCCTTCATCGAATTTCTTGTTTCCCGCTACGATATCCCATATTTCGTCGGAGATGTCCATTTTTACCGTCTGGTTGAGGCGGTTTGTCTTGCTGACATTCGTTATGATAAGGTCATAGCGGACCATCTGGACAACAAAGGAAACAATCGTAATAACCGGAGGTGTTATCATCAGGAGGATTATGATGACGTAGGAGATCTTGATTCTCTCTTTTATGCTGGTACTTTTAAACACTGCAAAAATCTTGTCTATAACGGATCGCTGGTTTTTCATATCAATACCCGCGGGGCTCAATGAGTGAAAGGTCATCGGTTTCATAGAAAACTTCTTCATGTACATACTGCAGACGTGGAATGTTTTCACCAGCTGCCAGCCGCTCTGCCAGCTTGATGATTTCGGGTCCGGTCTTAGGGTTGCACTCGATGACACAGTTCACCTTACCGGCGCGAAGTGCATCAATGGCTGCCTGCTGTGCATCGATTGTGACAATGACGATGTCAGTACCAGGACGAAGGCCCCTCTCTTCAATTGCCTCGATAGCCCCAAGGCTCATCCCATCGTTGTGGGAAAAAATAGCATCGATATCGTCATACATCCCGAGAAACTCAACAGCCAGTTCGTACCCCTTTGAGCGGAGGAAATCACCTGACTTGCTGTATACTATTCGGAACTCCGGATGTCCCTTCAGAACCTCTCTGAAGCCTTCAGCCCTTCCAATGGCTACGGAAGAGCCTTCTGTGCCAAACAATTCCACGATATTGATATATTCATTGGTTTCGGCGAAACGCTCGCGCTTGTCCTTAAACTTATTCAATATAAATAATCCAGCATCCCGACCTTCCTTCAGGCTGTCGGTACCGATAAATCCTGCATATAAGGATTGATCGGCAACATCTATCTTCCGGTCGGTGACCAAGACAGGAATCCCGGCATCCCGGGCCTCCTGCAGTACGTTATCCCAGCCATCCGTAACGATCGGGATAAAGGCTATCACATCAACCTGATATGCGATAAAGGAGCGTAGTGCTTTTATCTGGTTCTCCTGTTTTTGTTCGGCATTGGCATACACCAGCTGCACCCCCCGTTCAGCTGCGGCGTCCTGAACTGAGCGGGTATTGCAGGTTCTCCAGGCACTTTCAGCTCCAATCTGCGAAAACCCTACAATGATACCGCTATCTTCAGCTTGGGAGAAACTCTTTTTTTGAGCCCCGCATCCAACGAGGCAACTGGTGAGTATGGTAAAAATGATGATACGAAATAGCTTTCTGATACGGTTTTTATCATGAATCATTGGCAGGATCCTTTTTGCGTGTACGTTAACTCATTATACATTCACGACACAAGAATTTACAAGAATAATAAAAGGGAGCCCGACATCCCTGTAGATAGAAGGCTATGTATGCTGACAATACTGGGGGAGCCGGTATTCTTGATGTGGCCAGTTTACTGGGGAGATTCATGAGGGCCATGGATTATCAAATCATTAACAGTAAAAAATAGTCCTAGAGCACACGTAACGACGGCAAATCCAATATGCAAGAAATTGTTTCGGATTTGTTTTTTTCGGTCTCACCTTCTACAAAATATTGATAGTTTTGTGCCAACGTTACCTACCCCTACAACTGCTCAATCAGACTCATGTTCGGAGCGATCGAAAATAGATCATTCTCAACTGCCTTTTTCAGTGAATCCGTATTTCGCTTCAAGTACGCATCGGCATATATGCACTTCACAGTAAAACCCTCGCCAACCTTGTTTTTCTGTAAAAATACATAGGAATGCTTTGGAAGAGCCATGTCCAATAGGTCTGTATTATGTGTGGTAAAGAAAAACTGTTCATCATTTCCTAACTTTTCTATCATTTTGGCCAAGATCTCCTTCTCCATATCGCTATGTATGTATGAAAACTTCTCGTCACAATAATAGAACCCATTCCTTCTTGTCATAATTGAAGTAAGCAAGATAGCTATATCAATTCCAGACTTTGTTCCACTTGAAAGCATGCCATCATTCAAAATTTTGTCATCAGTAAGAATTAAATCATGATTTCCTAATTTGATGACATATGAGCCTGCTATATCCGCACCTTCCCTCACTTCCCGGACGGAAGGGTCCAATGCTGAAAGGACGATCCTTAGGGTTGAAAGAAACTTATCTCTGTCAAAATCTTTTGCCATCTTGATATTGTTCTCAGGATTGGGGTATGAGAAAAACCAGCCAAAACTCTCAACCTCTTCAAGGGCTTTGATGTATGAAATCTGCTTGCTTTCCAGTGCTTCTATTTTTTTTGCACAGGTTTCATAACTATCTTGTTTCGTTATGGGAATAGCCTTTACCACAAGGTCGATATCTTCTTCCCTATAGGAATCAGAAGCGGTCGGGTGAATGGTTGCTTCTATACGATACATCTTTTTCGTATTTGCAACAAAATCAATGGAGAAGAAAGCATCTTTATTTTTGTCATTGATACAAGAGACCACATGATCAGGGACCTTTTTGGATATGAAGTTGTAAATTCCCATAAGGGCCCTCCCCAATGTTGTCTTCCCTGAAGCGTTTGCCCCCATTAATATGACAAGTTTTTTGTATCTGAAATTTGGACATCCACTCAAGAACTCATTCTCGATAGTAGAATTCACAATCTTTTTAGGATACGCCATATTGATAGTGAAATCATTGAAGGAATATATATTGTTCAGTGAAAGATTCATGACTATCATACCACTACTCCTTTATTATTTCGTATTTCACGAACTAATAGTATACCCTAAACAATATAGAGACAACCTTTAATCACGTACCGAACGGACCTTGTTCTATCGTGGAATATCCGTGATTACTTTGCACTCATCTTTTTGAGAACGAAAACGACAGGACCAGAGGTGCAACTGCAGACCCTTTACCAGGGGTAAATGACAAAAAAATCCCGGATTACCATGATGGTGCAATCCGGGATTAGTATTGAGGACCGTCTCTATTATGCGCGAACAGCCTTCAGTGCTGCCTCATAGTCAGGATGGTCAGTTACTTCAGGAACATACTCGACGTAGGTTACCTTGTTGTGTGCATCTAACAAAAAGACCGACCGTGCGATGAGCCCGACATTGGGAAGGTATGCTCCAAAGGAGTGGGCAAAGTCGCGATCCTTGTAATCGCTGACTGTAATTACCTTCTCCACTCCGGCTGCCCCACACCAACGCGACTGTGCGAAGGGAAGGTCCATCGAAACAACTATGACGGTGACATCCTTGAGCTTTGTGGCTTCCACGTTGAAGCGCCTTACTTCAGCATCACAGACAGAGGTATCAAGTGATGGGACGGCGACAATGAGCTTTCTTCCCTTAATTTCAGTCAGGTTAAAGGGACTCAGGTCATTTTTCACTGCGGTAAAGTTGGCAACCGTATCGCCTACATGAATTTCTTTTCCAACCAATTCAACAGGATTCCCTGCAAAAGTCACTTTCATATCTACACCTTCCTTGTATATCTCATAAGATAGTATAAACATACATACAAAATTGGCAATCGGCAATACCCCGACATGCCAAGACCCAACACAAAAACAGCAGCTTTCACTACACTGTATGGGATAGATCAAGAGCATAGGAGCTTGTGCATCAGAAAGCCTGGTGCTCTAGGCCAAAACAAAAGGGGATCGATTTCCCTTTGCCCAAGCCAAGGCCTTGAAATACTGAGATGCCTAGATTGCATTCCCCTCCATCCATATATCCTTGCTAACCCCGTAAAACTGCAGACCATCTCATTTCTATGCTCTGGGAAAAAGCATCTTGCATAAGCTTCGGCAATCCCTACTCTGCTATATTGCAATTAATTGGGATAGTTGGTATTACTGTATAAATGTTAGCCTTAGCTAATAAAATACAAACACTAGGTGGTACTACAACACTATGGCAATATCTAGAACTCCGGTCCTCAAGCGATGTGATCATCTCGGAATAAACCCCTTGGTGCTTGGCTATACCCACAAGCCAAGCATTCGGAGGCAAAAAGTAGCAAGAAGACGGAAACAGAGTGAATACGCGCGCCAGCTTATAGAAAAACAAAAACTCCGCTTTATCTATGGGGTATTGGAAAAGCAGTTCAAGCTGATCTATGATCGGGCAGAAAAATCGACTGCAAACACCGGCGAGACCCTGATCAAACTCCTTGAACTACGGTTTGACAATGTCGTCTACCGTTTGGGACTCTCCACTACCCGCAGGGAAAGCCGTCAGAGAATCAACCATGGCCATTTGGAATTGAACGGCAGGCGGGTCGACATCCCTTCCGTCACCCTGAAGGTGGGCGATGTCATTACCGTCAGCAAGAAAGCCAAACAGGCTCTTGCACTGACTAAGTTTTCCCAGAACCGGAAAATACCCTCCTGGCTACAGTTCGACGACGAGAAGTTTGAGGCAAGGGTCATCTCCGAGCCGACTCGAGGCGATATTGATTATGAGGTAAAGGAATCGGCAGTAATAGAATTCTACTCAAAGTGACGAACAATTCCCTGCACTACGATACAGGCAAGGTGGCCGTTGGGTTTGAGAACCAGATTCTTGTCACCCGCTGCTTCCGGGTCAGAAGCACCACTAGCAATACTGTCAGCTGTTGCTAGTGGTGCCATCAATGGGCATAGCTGTCTTATCAGTCTATAGGTGAAAAGTCAGACTGAGGAGCACCACAAACGGGGCATACCCAATCTTCTGGAAGAGCGTCAAACGCTGTTCCGGGCTTGACGCCATTGTCCATATCACCTTCTGCTGGGTCGTACACATAGCCACAAATATCACAAACATATTTCTGCATGTTGTTCCTCCGTCTTGAACTGTATGTTCAGAATATGCCAACAAACCTAAAAAGGCAATGAAATTACGAGCTCTATACCTGCATAGGATATTGTACCGCTATTGAAGAATCCGATCCTCCAAGGCTTCTGTATCGAGGACCGTTATCTTTCTTCCTTTCCCTAGTTCAATGACTCCGTCATCCTGCAGTATCTTTAGCCTGCGGCTCAAGGTTTCCTGGCTCATAGCCAGAAGGGAGGCAACAGTCCCTTTGGCAACAGGCAGCTGTATGTGGTTGGTCTGGGACTTTTTCAACAATCCGAAGAGATATCCTGCCAGACGTTGTTCGACACTCCCTTTTACCACTCCATGCAACGTGGCATCGCTTTGGGAAAGCCTCATACTCAGTTCCTGGGTAATCTTGAGGGCAATTGAGGGGTACTTGATCATAAGGCCCCTCATATGCTCTCCATTGATCATGCATAGCGAGCACTCCCCTATTGCCTCTGCATAGTCCTGGGTAGGTTCTTTGCTGAACAAGGCCAATTCACCGGCAAACTCCCCTGGCAAGAGTATCCGCATGACCTGCTGTTCACCTTCTGAGTCGAGACGATAGATCTTTACCTTCCCGGTATGGACAACCATGAGAGACCCACTGGCCTCACCCGCATGATAGATCGGCTGGCCGTTACTGTACGTACCTTCACGGGTTATGGCATCAATAGCGCCCATCTGCTCAGCATCGAGGTTCTGGAACAAAGGGACTATATGGAGACAGCCATGATGATCGCATTGCATAGTGTATTCCTCTTGCCTCTAGGATAGTATACTTTTTGTATTCCGCAAACCGTAAAGTCAGGTACATCTATGAGAATCCTGGGGTTTACGCTATAGGTGTACCCATACATATCCTTCTAGGCTACATTCCTCATGTATCATTGCATTTGTTTGAAGGCTGCCCCTTCCAAAATATATACACAAAGCCAATCCTTGATATTTGTAAGAATTCATAATATAATACAGTTAAACGTAGTAATACTACACATATTGAGGTTAAATATATGATTAAAGAATTTAGTGTAGAGAATTATCGCTCCATAAAGACAAAACAGACATTGAGTTTCCTAGCAAACAATAAACTACAGACAGGCGCAGAAGAATACTTATGCACTCAAATAAATGAGTCAGTGCATCTCTTGAAGCTCTGTGTTCTGTATGGGTATAACGCTTCTGGAAAAACCAACCTCCTCAAGGCTCTTGATTTTTTACGCAACATTGTCCTTTCTGGCCCTGAAACCAAGGATGAGGAAACAGATTTTGTCCCATTTTCCCTGGATGAAGAGACTCGCAAACAACCGGGAACTTTTTCTCTTATCTTCTTTATCAAAAGAATTCGCTATGAATATTCAGTGTGCCTTGACAGCAAACGTATCTACACAGAATCATTGCGCTTCAGTCCAGAAGGGAGAGTCGCCACACTTTTCACTCGTATTTTCGACGAAAAGAATTCTGTCGCAAAGCTGAGCATTGGAGCTAAATGCCTCCTTTCGGCTAAGGAAAAGACAATACTCAATGGGAATACTTTGGAAAATTCCACGGTTTTGCATGCCTATCAAAAATGCAATATTCATTCTTCTACCTTGGACACAGTCCTCGAATATTTTAAAGCATCCTTGATGCCCATGATCACCCCATCCATAACCTTACGGAACTGGAGCCTGAAACGCTTAGCAGGTGACGATAAAAAAAAGCAGTTTTTTATACAATTTCTGGAAAAAGCTGATTTTCAGATTGCAGACCTGGAAATCAAGAATACCAAGATTACTGTTGACGATGAATTACTCAACAACCTAACTGAACAAGGGGCACCAAAAGTGCTTCTTGAACAACTCAAAAATGACAAACAAATTGAAACTAAGGAACTTTTTTTTACCCATGAAACAACCAATGGGTCTTATCAGATCTTGGCTGAGGATGAATCCCAAGGCACCTTACGGTACTTTGGGCTTGGGGGAGTACTTCAGGAACTACTTGCAAAGTCCCATTCGGTTGCTATAGATGAGTTAGAATCCTCTCTTCACCCTGATCTTACCACTTTCTTCTTGCAGATGTTTCTCATGAATTCTCAAGAGTCTCAAATTATTGCAACGACTCATGCCCAATACATAATGGATCTGGATTATGTGAGGAATGATATGGTCTGGTTTTGTGAAAAAGATGAGACCGGTGCCAGCGAATATTTCTCCGCCCAGGATTTCAAACTCCACAAAAATATCAATCTTGTAAATTTCTACAGAGCTGGAAAACTTGGGGCAAAGCCAATTTTGGGCAGCCCTGTGTTCACAAGGGACAAAGATGAGTAAGAAACCCTTAAAGAAATCTATCGCTATCATTGGAGAAGGACTGACTGAGTGGATGTATTTTGACTATATCAGGAGAAATCGGAGATACTCTTTTTCCTTGAAGCCAGACCTGCCCAAACATTCAAGCTATACATATATCTTTGCCAAAGCAGAGGAGTTGTGTTCCAAAGGATTCGATGTAGCGTTTTGTGTTCTTGATGTTGACACAATTCTCCGTGAGAACTCCTTACAGGAGTTTAGACGATCTTGCGGGGAACTCCCTAACAAGATAATTCCAATAACCAGCTATCCCTGCATCGAAATTTGGTTTCTGATGCATTTCATGAAAACACCACAGAATCGTGTCTATGATTCCTATGAAGCCATAAAAAAAGTATTGCACACCTATCTTCAGGGCTATGAGAAGACAGAGGGTTATTTCAACACCTCGGGTATATTTGAAAAGCTTGAAGAAAACAATGGCCTAGATACAGCCCTTAAAAATTCAGGGGCAATTCTTACAGACCTTGGGAGAGAAAAAGATATCTTTAGAAGTTCATTTTCAGAGATTTCTCTCCTTATCAGGCATCTGGACGGGTGCAAAAATTGTAATTTTCAGCAAGACTGTAAAAATTGTATACGAACCCTCTCAACATTTTTCTAATTGAATGCATGGTTTCATGAAAGACCGTGGAACAAGGATATGCAAACCCTCAATCCATCCATCCTGAAACAGCTTGTCCAGTCAGACTTCAAGAACTACCGGGAAAAAGAAGCAACCAGGGTGCGGGCAGCAACCTCATCAAGCTGGGATGCAGGTGCTCTCCTTTCCATGGGAAGCGAGGCTTGGGCATTGAACTCTGCAAAGGTGAAGGAAGACTCACTTTCCCTTCCTGGCCAGGGAGAGCAACCCAACCTATGGATATGCTCCCCATAGGAGCAGGATAGGAAGGTGGCTTTCCCCTCCTCACGCCAAGGCCTCATGAGATAGACGGACTCAGCCCTACACCCTTCTGAAAGGAACTCGCATTGGGAAAAAACCAGGCCCCTATCCCCCTTCTTCCCACAGGGAGCCGCCACATACCCATTGATGGCCTCCCCCCGATCGAGGGAGACCAGGGTGCAGGAGGAGAAAAGGGCATCAGATCCACCAAAGACAAAATCAACATCCCCGCTGATGACAGAATCCCTGACTACAACCTCATTGAGGATACGCTTCGAAAAACACCTGGGGCCCAAGAAACCCTGCACCTCCCGCTCTTTTTCGGGAAGAGGGGCCAGAAACAAGGTATCCTGATGGGACCATAGATGGACATCCTCCAGGGAGCTTTTCCGTACATCGAGATAGAGTGCCATCGATTGCCCGACAAGGCGCCCATCACCAGCCTCATTACGAATCCCCAGATGGGCAAGATGGAGCTGGTTTCCGGAGAAAAATGCTGTGTATGAACGGAATGTCCCGCGCTTTCTCCCTTCAGGAAGCATTGCATAGGCGCCATCGGAAAACGTTATGACCGTATCCTGAGGACCTTCCCCCAAGATGGAAATATGCTCCTTATCAGAGAAGAGCTTTTCCCTATACAGGCCCTTCTTCACCCGTATCAAGGCTTCCGTTCCATAGGGGACCTGGTCCAAGGCTTCCTGAATCGAATAGAAATCATAGTGGCCGCTGTGGCCTACGGTAAGTTCAACCATCTCTTTCCCCTAGTGTGCAAAAGCATCCTGTTCTCCTTTCCAAGAGCACCTACGGTATCCTACCAATTCGTAAAACCAGCTTCAATCCACGCCTGCTGGAAATAGAGTTGGGAAGGCCGACCACAGAAGCATTCCTACTTTGGCAATTCGTTCGATTGCTGGTATCGGAAGCAGGAAGCGTGGTGATCGTTGATAATTCCTGCAGCCTGGAGATGGGAATAGACCGTGATCGAGCCAAGATAGGAGAAACCTCTTTTTTTGAGATCGCTGCTGACCCTATCAGAAAGGTCATTCTTTGCGATGGTGACCGAGCCATCTGCATGACCGGGATACTCCACAATCCTGTTGTCTGTAAATTGCCAGAGGTAGGAGGAGAAGGAACCAAACTCCTCCTGGATCTTGAGAAAGACCTTGGCATTGTTGATGATCGCCCGGATCTTCCTGGGCGAACGAATGATGCCCTCAACCTTCATGATTTCCTCAACCCTAGGCTCATCATACAGGGCAACCTTGGAAGGATCGAAACCATCGAATGCTAACCGAAGGGCCTCCCTTTTTCTCAGGACAGTAAGCCAGCTCAGCCCACACTGCATGACCTCCATACTGATAAACTCAAACTGCTTACGGTCATCATGGAGGGGGACACCCCACTCCTTGTCATGGTAGTCGATCAACAGGGGGTCATCACCTGTCCAGCTACATCGTTTCATCTGCATCCCTCCTACAAGCAAACATCCACATCTTCAGCCTTAGGTAGGTAGCTTTGCTTGCTTCTTCGCTTCATTGTACAGAGCAGAGTTGGCAACTACAAGTTTTTCTGTCAAGAAACCCTGTGCCCGCATGCAACCAGGAAACCAGCTCTCTTTCTGGATAGGCCATCTGGCAAAAAACACTTATTTGCCTATCCATGAGATGCTAGATGCAACAAAAGTTCTGTATGGCTCTTATGTCGATACCTTCGATAGATATCTCAAAAGAGCTGATATTGATCGGGTAAGGCTTGGCAGACGTTGCTGACACCTTCCGAGCAGGAGAATAGATGTACTTGCCCCCATCTTCCTAAAACCCCTGTTGCTGCAGCCATTCGGCCAAAACTTCCTGGCGAGGAGTTTTTGTCATCTCCTCCCCTTCATAGGGTCCCAGGTTGAGTTCTGCATGGATTGAGCCATCCAGAAGGTAGATGACCCTGCTTGCCCTGCTGGCAACCTTTGCATCATGGGTAACGATGATGACCGTAGTGCCTTCCTCATTGACCCT
The DNA here is from genome assembly GCF_032144095.1 of Sphaerochaeta sp. PS. Lineage (NCBI taxonomy): Bacteria > Pseudomonadati > Spirochaetota > Spirochaetia > Spirochaetales > Sphaerochaetaceae > Sphaerochaeta > Sphaerochaeta sp. PS. The sequence goes on along the minus strand of NZ_JAVSNJ010000003.1, from coordinate 23,107 downwards.
GTTCAGGATGTCCATCACCTCTTTGGTGGTACTGCTGTTCAAGGCTCCGGTCGGCTCATCACCAAAGAGAATTGCCGGCTTGTTGATAAGGGCCCTGCAGATGGCAGCCCGTTGCATCTCCCCCCCTGAAACCTGCTGGATGTCATGGGAAGCGACAGGGTAGATCCCGGTTTTCTTCATCAACCTATCGGCCTGTCCGTTCACCTGGCCCCTGGAGGAGGTACCAGCCTTGAACCCAGGGAGCACGATATTGTCCCTGATGGACAGATTCTTCAGCAGATAGGATTGCTGAAAGACAAACCCCATCTGCTTGAGCCGTATTTCACTTATGCTTTTGTCATCGAGCTTTGCAATATCCTTTCCATGGAGAAGGACATCCCCTGAAGAGGGTCTATCCATTCCGCTGATGCTATAGAGCAAGGTCGACTTTCCCGAGCCCGATGGCCCCATTATTGCGATGAACTCACCCTCAGTAACCGCAAAGGAAATATCCTGCAAGACCTGCGTTTGCTCGAAGCTTTTAGAGAGATTCCTAACTTCCAAGATTGTGTCCATGGCTACCTTCCTGATTGTCTACTCTCTCACAAGAGAGATGATGTTTTTGTTTTTGCTGGTTCTCAGAACAATCGAGGTAACCAACAAGATGAGAGCCAGGAGCACAAGGGGACAAACACCATATGCCACTAGAGGATCAGTGATGAGATGGACCTTCCTGACACCAAGATCTGCCATGGCCAGGGCCCCATTTACGAGCCTTTCTCCCAGAAAAGCGGTGAGGACCATCCCTGTAAGGACCCCACCTAGGGAGACCAAGCCCATTTTCAGCAGGTACTGCCAAAGAATATCCTGATGGGAGAAACCAATGGCCTTCAGGATAGCTATCTCAGCTCCATCCTTTGCCAACCGAAGCTTCAGAAACAGGACAGTAATGAGCACTACCAATGAGGCCCCAAGCATGACTACTGCAATAACCATAGCCCTAAGCTGTTTTGCAACCCCACCCAAGGTTTGGTCGATGAATCTCTCCATCGGGTCTACCGTTATTCCAGCTCCAAGGAGGGTAGCCCATGCAGACGCCTTGCTTTCCACCTCATGAGAGTCCTTGAGAATGACAGAGAACGAATATTTCTTCGCCTCCAGATCTGCAAAATCATGAATTGCCTTTGCCGTATACCCACCACTGGTAACATCCTGATAGATACCGGAGACCAGATACTCCTCCCTCCCGGCCGCAAGGGAAAGGACAAGCGTCTCCCCCACCCCTTTCTCAAGGGCATTGGCATTGAGGTAGGAGATGGCAAGCTCATGCTGGCCTTCGGGGGCCCTGCCGTCGAGATACTGCAGGCCCTTTCCTGCCATCTTTCCTGTGTCGATATCCAGGTTAATGAGGGTGCCCTTGACACCTGAGGTCTTCACCCGGACCGTACGGTATCTATTGTAGGCTGCAATGGAACCATCGGTTGCCAAAACCTGGTTGACCTTTGCAGCGTTTGTTTCCAGCTGTTCCCCATTTTCAACCTCGATCAGGATATCCTCCAAGGAACTACCCATGTAGGTGATAAACTCAGGAGCCTCAAAGGTGTTCAGCAAGTTGACAGGGATCATGATCATCAGGAAGGCGATCACCACCACGGTGAATACAATGGTCCAGTCAGGAATTGCATGCAATACCTCACGAACGGCCAGTAGCGCGTTTACAGGTAGCCTCCTGACCCTATGCAGACCGTCCTTGCTCGAGGCCTTTCTCTTGCCAAACCCCTTCCCGCTTACCAGGGCATCTACCACGGTAAGCTTTTGTATCTTCCGCAAGGTCTTTTTGCAATAAGAGTCAAGAAGAAGAAAAACCAGACAACTGACAGCGAGGGAAACCAGTACCGTCAAAAAGGAGAACCTTGTGGCCCCGAACGTGGAGCTGATATGGCTCGTAACCGCGCCAATAGTGCATAGTGCAACAAGGTAACCTGCAACGATACCGGCCACAGCCAAAGTTCTGTACTTGGCAAGGTAGAGGCCCCTGATATCGACAAAGGTCAGACCGATGGCTTTCATGGTCCCAATCTCCTTCACTTCCTCCTCCAGGGCAGCCATGATGGTAAACTTCACGCAGATAAAGGAAACAACTACCAAAAGAAGGCTGACGAGCAACAGGACAAAAACAGTAACGATATCCGTCAACGCACTCAGGATAAACAGGATCGCATAGGTAACGGCCTGTCCATTCTGTGCAAGGGATGCATCCTCATAGGCAGTCTTGAAGGCATTGGCATCCTTCGGGTTGGTTAGATAGGCTTCGATCAGGTACTCCTTCTCCCCAACCCTCCCCTCAAGCCCATCAAAATCCCTGTCACTGAGCAGGATCCTCGTGGAGGAGGCCATTGGGGAGTTCATCATGGCGTCCAGGATGCACTCCTTGACCACAAACTCCTTCTGTATGCCGTTGCTGGACAACACGATACGATCGCCGATTTCAACACCATACATCTTCTGCAAAAGGGTCGGGATGCCGATCTCCCCCTCCTGGAGTACTACCTTTTCATGGCTGGAATTCAGGAGAAGATCCTTATCTGGATTCTGCTTGACAAGACCGATGTCAAGGCGACAACCGGAAAGGTCATAGGGGGCCTTGGAGCCAATGACAGTTATGCTTTCTCCATAGACATCAAGCATCGTGCTGATCTGGCTGTACGTCACCATCTCATGTTCTGCAAAGAACTTGGAGATTTGGAGTTCGTCTATCGGCCCTTTGTGCATCTGCACGAAGTGGGGAGGCTGAGCGACCTTATACAAGGCAGAAATCGAGGTGTAGGTTTGTACCCCCATCAATGCAGAGAGCACTGCAAGGGCTTCTGCAAACACCATGAACAGCAGCAATGCCAGGGTAATGCTCCTGTTTCTCTTGCAATCATTTACAACCATCGACCATTGCATATGTACCTCCTCTTTCCATCTGCCTGATGTTCTTCCCCAGGCCAAAGATGAAGGCAAATGCAACCATTACCATTCCGGCAACTATAAGCATCAACCCAATTCCTCGTCCTTTCCCGATGCCGATCACCTGCCCAACAGTTCCGGCCAGGAGGCCGCCCTCCCTAAGCAGAGGCTCAAATACATAGTCTGCAAGCAGGCCGCAGAGTGCATATGCCACAACAAAACCGATCTGGGTGAGGAAACTTATCATCCCCCATGCCCTCCCCTGCACCTCATTGGGTATCTTGGTGCGTATCAGCACATCGGAGCAGGTATTCACAAAGGGCAGGGTGGCAAAAAACACCATGCAGAAAACAACAAGGAGCCAGATGCTGGTAGTGGTTCCCGTCAATGCCATGCATAGACCGGCAGCCATCAGGGAGAGGGTAAGGGTTCTGGCATAGTTTTTCTTGAGGTTAACGATTCCGATGACAACGCTTCCAACCAACATGCCCACAGCGCTCAGGGATTCCATGATGCCCAGCGTCCTTGCATCGGCAAAGGAAAGGATCATGGGTGTCATGAGTGTCTGGATAAAGGCAATGAAAAAACACATCCACGCCATAAGCACAACCAGGCTGGTCACCCCTTTGTCTGCAGTAATGCTCCCAAGCCCTTCCTTGAACTCCCTTATGAAATCAAAACGCTTTTCGGAAGAGAGGGTGGTGGCGATACTCTTGCGTACCAGTGCTATGGTAAGGACGGTCACAAAAAAGGTCGCCATGTCAATGAGCAGTATGGCCCTGATATCGGTGACAGAGAGGATCAAACCAGCAAGAAATGGGGAGATGAGATATTTGGAGTTCGCAGCTATCTGCACCAGGCCACTTGCCCTTGCGTACTCCCTCTCTGTAAGGAGATCGGTTACTGTGGCCCTGTACGCAGGTTCAAGCAAGGAAACAAACACAGAGCTTATGGTAACCCCAATACAGAGGGGGAGAAAGCCACCACCCATCTGGATGGTGAAGAATATGACAAGCAACCCTAGTACCGAAAGGGAATCCCCTGCGATCATCATCAAGCGCCTGTCATACCGATCAGCGAGGATACCTCCAACAGGACTCAGTACAATCGTTGGGAGAAATGCCAGCAGTGCTATGACCGAAACACGGGTAACACTTGCAGTTCCCTGGTAGACATAGAGGGCTACAGCAAAGGCTGTCATACCGCTACCGATGCTTGAAACGAGTTCGCCGAACCAGATAGCCATAAATTTTCTCACAAAATCCACCCTTCTCCTACTATTTTTGAGCCTGCATGAACATCTGCATAAAGGAATCCACAGGGGCATTCACCATCTTTTCGAGAAGGGCGATCAAAGCAGCCATCACCTTCATCTGCGACTCGGCATCCAAGGAAAAAATACCCTCATCAGTCAGGGTGAGGGTTGCTGAGAGGAATATCTGCATATACTCGAGGGGGAATCGGCAAGACCAAATCCCGGCCCTCACTCCCTCCTCAACTACCGTTACCAGGAGAGGAGCCATACCCAGGACAACACTGTTCAGGGTTTTCTGATGCAACAAGACATTTTCGCTCTTGTGCATGTCAGCCAATAGGGCAGAATCGATATGGTCTGTCATCTTCATTGCCATGCATGCGCGCAAGAGCTTCTCTGCAGGGGCAAGGGTATCCATGGAGACCACCTCGTTGGCCCTCGTTAAGAGTAACGCTGTATTCCGTGCCACTATGGTATCCAGCACCTCTTCCTTCGATTTGAAATAATGGTAGAAGGTGCCCTTCGCAATGCCTATTGCCATAAGGATCTCATTGACTGAACACAGTTCATACCCTTTTCGGTAAAACAATGTTTCTGCCGTATCAAGAATCTCGGCCTTTCTTTCATCATACTCTTTGGTTATCCGCATACTACCTCTCCAATATCAATAGACCGACGGTCGGTCTATATATAGAGCAAGAAGAATCTTCTGTCAATACCATAGACAAAAGATCGTAGGAAACGAAAATCCCTACTGAAGGACATTGTACCAATTGCATGCATGACGGCCCCGCCCTTCATCCATGGAGAAAGGGCTCACTGAATCCGAATACAATGGAAAAGTCACAGCGTATGCCCACTACCCAGTTTTCAAGGCACTCTTCCCTACAGCCTGCCTATGAGATCCTTGGGTTTGAATGGACCTGGTTGGGCGAGCAAGGCGGTTGCTGCAGGAACAGTGTCCCACACGTTCCATAAAAGGACACCTCGTACACGTCCGTTTTCGGTATAATAGATTACACCTTTCTTATAGGTGTCCTTCCAGTCCTCCACTATTTCATGGGTAGTGCTCAACGCCCCCACCGCCTCATACCCCAGTTCAAACAGGTCTGAGTAGAACATGGGCGCATGGGTGTAGGCTTCATGGGAGCCGGCCATATTTCGCCCGGCCTGCTTACCCATCTGGATGGCATTGTCCTCATGCTCGAGTCGCACCCGTTTTCCCAGGGCGGTATGATAGAAGTTTGCAACATCACCTGCTGCATAGATGTCAGGGTCCGAAGTTTGTAGCCTTTCATTGACGACAATCCCGTTCTCGATCTTCAGGCCAGCCTGCTGTGCTAGCTCGGTCTTCGGGTGGATGCCAATTCCGGCTACCACACCGTCCACCTCAAACAGCTTCCCTTGTTGTGTCCGGACCGAAACAAGCGTACCGTTTTGTACAAGGCTGGATACAGAATCGCCAGATATGACCTCTACACCCTTCTGCCTATAGTAGTCACCGATGAATTGGGATAGATCGGGGGGATATACTCTTGAGCCGATGCTCGCTTCTGGGAAAACCATGATGACTTTCTTGCCTACCATGGTCAGCGCTGCAGCAATCTCAGTCCCAATGAACCCACCGCCTATCACAAGAAAGGTCTTGCCGCTCTCACTGAGCGAGCGCAGCCGTAGATAATCCTGGAAGCCACGGAAATAGACAATGGCATCCCCACCAAAGGGAAGATGGTTTGCACTCCCCCCTGTTGCCAGAAGCAAGGTGCCGTAGCTATATGTATCGGTCTTGTCATCAAGGATTGTCTTGTCCTTGGCGTTAAGTTGGATAACCTTTCGTCCCAAGATCAAATCCACCCCCAGTTCCTGGGTATTGCACCAGATCTTCTCCAGTGCCTTTCCTTTCCACAAGCCCTTGGAGAGGCTTGGCCTGGAGTAAGGAGGATCAACCTCATGGCTGATCATGCCAATGGAGCCGTTCTTGTCCAGTTCCCTAATGCCACGGGCCGCAGCATCCCCGGTCAACCCACCGCCGATGATCAAATACTTGTACTGTTTCATAGCTATCTCCTTTTGTTTGGTGTTAGCTACCGTTACTTCCTCAACCTCGATTGCTCTTCTGTGATCTGGAGAAGGTTCTCCAGATAGGCCTTCAGCACAACAGCATTGTTGTGTTCGGAATCATGGGCAGCGAATAGCAGGGTCACAGTCCCCTGCCTTGCCGCTGCAAGAAGTGGTTTCCAGGCATCGGGATTACTGTCCAGTTCAATTGTGTAACGGTTCTGGAACTCCTCCCATTTAGCCGGATCGTGTCCAAACCAACCCCTTAGCTCTCCGCTTGGGGAAACATCCTTGAGCCATGCATCCATGACCAGTTTCTCCTTGCTCATCCCACGAGGCCACAGGCGGTCGATCAAGAAACGCTTGCCATCAGCCGCGTCATAGGCTTCATACACATGTTTTATCTTCACCATACATTCCTCCTCGAGCGATTGGGGTTTCTTTCCCCTATTCCTCCCTACCAGCCTAACCAATTGTAATCCAATGGTTTACAGGCAACAACCCTACGCCAAAGGCTTGCTACAAGAAATGCAGGCAGGAGAAGACAAACCAATACCGGAAGCTCCTGGCAAATCATCCCACCCTGGTCACCGGGTGAGAAGGCTTATACGAACCAGCAGGGGTCCTGAAACTTATCGCCAGGCGGTTCCATGCGTTGATGGCTATCACAGCAAGGGTCAGGTCGACCAGCTCCTTCTCGGTAAAATGGGGCTTGACCAGCTCGTAGATCTCGTCGGGGACCTGATGGTCACTAACCTTGGTGACAGCTTCAGTCCATTCGAGGGCTGCCCTTTCGCGGGCGGTATAGAAAGGTGTCTCTCTCCATGCACTCAGCGCGTACAGGCGCTGTTCGCTCTCCCCACGGCTTCGTGCGTCCTTTGTATGCATGTCAATGCAGAATGCACAGCCGTTGATCTGGGATGAACGCAGCTTCACCAGTTCGAGAAGCCCAGGATCCAATCCACAACCTTTGAGGTAGTTCTCCAAGGTGCCGAGGATGGCGACGCCTTCAGGGGAAACTTTCCCATACGCTATACGTGGTTGCACTGCCTTGTTCTTTTCCATATCGATAGCCTCCTTAGTATTGTGGCTGCGAAAATACGGTCGAAAAGGGATAGTCAGAAACATCCGCTCTGACCCAAATACCACTGCTCGCTGCTGCAAGCAAAGCAAAATCCTTGAGATACGCTCCAGTCTCAGACCGGTAGGTTGGCAAAAGCTCCGAAACTGGGAGAGCCAGATGGGCGTACTTCCATAAGGAAGGGTCCAACAACTTTTGGTCGTAGATGATCAGGTCAATATCCAGGGTTCGTGGTGCATTCTTGTCAGATGTACGTACCCTACCCAGTTGGGCTTCCAAAGGGCGTAGCAGATGCAGGCGCAAGGTATCGGCATCCAACGAGGTTGTGGCCAATACTGCGGCATTGAGGAAGTTGGGACCATCCGATCCAACAGCCCTCGATTCCCAGACTGAGGAGGTCTGTATAAGGCATAGGTGCTTCTGCAGCAGGACGATTGCACGGGGGAGGTTGTCCTCAGGCTCAATATTGGAGCCTAACAGCAGGCAGATGCCATGCTCACTCCGTTTCATAGGAAATCCTCTCTGGTCCGCTCAATCTCGACACCTACCGAACTGGAAAACCTCACAGCACCAGGCTTTTCAAGCTGGATCCGTACCTTATGTACCCCTGGGTCATCAAGACAGAGCCGAGCAAGGTCCGCCGCCAATGCTTCTACGGTAAAACGGTGGGCAGACTCTGCGTGTAGCAACAGTTTTTTGGCGATCGTCCGGTAGTTCACACTATCCTGGATGTTGTCACTCTTTCCGGCAGCATGTAGGTCGGCAAACAGCACCACATTGATCATTATCTCCTGGGGTTTCTCGCGCTCCCAATCATTGATGCCGATAATTCCACGGGCTACCAGGTTCCTGATACATACCTGATCCATAGAGCCTCCTCACTATAGCAGGTGACGGCCTCCATCGATGTAGAGAATCTCACCTGTCATGTACGTAGGCCCTGTCAACAGGAAGATCAGGGCCTGATCGACTTCCTCAAGGCTGGCCCACCGTCCTGAAGGGATGTTGGCCAGTATATTCGGATCTTTGTTGCCATCGGTCGGGGGAAGGATGGCACCCAGGGCAAGGGCATTTACCGTAATGTGTGGGGCCAGAGCGGCTGCAAGGGAGGCCGTCAATGAGGCCAGGGCCGACTTGCTGACACTGTAGGGAAGATGGTCGGCACCCGGACGCGACACCCGCCAATCTAGCATGTTGATGATGCGTCCCTGCTCCCCTGGAGGCAGGGCCCTGGCAAACGCCTGGCTGAGCAGGAAGGGGGCTGTCAGGTTGACCATCAGGTGTAAGTTCCAACTTTCAAGGGTGGAGCTTTGCCAGTCAAGCCTTTCAAAGATGGCAGCATTGTTTACCAAAGCAACCAGGGAACCATGCTCCAGGATACGGGCGATGAGGGTATGTACCTGCTCTGGCTGGGCAAGGTCAGCCTGCACCAGGATCGCCTTCCTTCCAAGGGCCTCGATCTCAGAGCCAAGGGCTACGGCTTCTTCGTGGGAGGTCCAGTAATGGATGGCCACATCAAAGCCTGAACGGGCTACTGCCAAGGAGACCGAGCGCCCTATCCGGTGGGCTCCACCGGTGACCAAAACAAACCTCCCCCTATCCATTGCGGGGTAACCCACAGGAGGTAAAGAACTCTGAGCGCAAGGCTGGGTCGTCGTGATAGGCGCCTCGCCAAACAGTGGTCCGGGTCATCGGAACCTCCTCACGAACGCCGCGCATCTCCATACAGAGATGGTGGGCCTCTATGTAGACAGCGACACCGGTGGGATGGACCATCACATCCAACAGGCCTGCTATCTCCTGGCCTATCCTCTCCTGGACAGCAAACCGTTTAGAGAAAAGCCGAACCAACCGGGTAAGTTTGGAGATTCCGATGATGTTCTCATTGGCAATGTAGCCTACATACACCTTTCCATAGAAGGGAAGGGCATGATGCTCGCACAGGGCATAGAAGGGAATCGGCCCCTGGATTATCTGGCTGAGCCTGCAATCGGAATCGCCGTGGCACTCGGTTTCGAAGGCTTTCACAAGCTTGGGGTCCCCGTCATACCCTTCAGTGATATCATACAGTGCCTTGATGAACCGTCGGGGGGTCTCTTCGGTGGATGGGCTGTGCAGATCAAGGCCAAAAGCCGTAAAGATTTCCGCAACATACCCTTCAAACTGGGAAAATTGCTCAGCAGAAACGCTTCGCTTCTGCAGTTTCATCGCTGCAAGGTATTCGCTATCAATCGTATTATCATCATGACTATGCATATGGCCTTCCTTTCTCTTACTCCATGAGTACTCCCAACAAAAAGAGGGAACCTACAGGGCCGGAGGATTGAACGGGTTAAGAGTTATTGGTTCTTTGTCCAAGCAGGCGCTTTTTTATCTGTACTGCCATTGGTTCCCTCCGCCAAAATATGTATATATACTTATATATGCATGCATTCATGTATAGAAGCAACCCTCTCCCCTGTCAATAGCAAACAAGGGCTAAATCAACAAATACATTTTTTGGAGGTTTTTGAGCAACTATCTGTTGATACAACAGTTATCATGAATCATATATTGCACAACATAATGGAGATATCCTTTTGTGGCATATCCTGTACAAAAGCAGGTACTCCTTTCGATTACTGCTTTTGGCAACTCTTTTCCAAAATAGACCATAGCGTAACACCTTGCTTCAGGATCTTGTGAAGGGCCCAGTATCATATGTGATCTGAGACCTTACCGCATCCCCTAGCTAAACAGACTGGAACAAAAAGGGAGGAGACCGGGGAAATAGGCAAGGACAGTATGTCCTTGCCTATAGATACCTACCCGAGCCTAATGGCTCTTTACCTGCTTCTTGGACACTACGTCAAAGACAACGGCTATCAGCAGGACAAGGCCCTTGACCGCTTTCTGCCAGTTGGAGTCGATGCCAAGGATGGACATACCATTGTTGAGGACACCCATGAAGATGGCTCCAATGACAGCCCCACCTACGGTCCCTATTCCACCATAGGCTGAGGCGCCTCCGATGAAACACGATCCAATGGCATCGAGCTCATAGTTCTGCCCTGCTGTAGGAGCCGCCGAGTTAAAGCGGGCAACACAGACAAGGGCGGCTACTGCGGAGAGGAAACCCATGTTCAGGTAGACCGAGAATAGGACCCTGTTCGTATCGATTCCCGAGAGTTTCGCAGCCTTCTCATTTCCTCCAAAAGCATAGAGATGACGGCCAGGAACCGTCCTGGAGGTATAGAAGCTATAGACGAACACTACAATTGCGGCCAAAACAAGCACTACAGGAATACCTTTGTGTTTGCCAAGGAGAAAGGACATGGTTAGGACAACAACAGGGATTATGACGCTTTTCGCGACCATGAATACCAAGGGTTCAACTTCATACTGTTTTGCCTGTTTCTTTTTTCTGTCTATGATACGCAGGATCACAAAGATCAGACTGGCCAATATCCCCACTACCATGGTGACGGTAAAGACGGTGGAGGAATCAACCTCGCCGCCGGGGATGAAACTGGTGAAGTACTGGAGGTAGTTGCTGGGAAACGGGGAGATTGTAAGGCCATTGAGAATAAGCAGAGCCACACCCCTCCAAAGAAGCATTCCTGCAAGGGTAACAATAAACGGGGGGATACGGACATAGGCAATCCAAAACCCCTGCCATGCACCGATGGCAATACCTGAGAGCAGGCAGAACACTATGGCAAGATAGATGTTCATGTGCATGTTCACGATCAGCGTCCCGGCAACAGCCCCGACCACCGCGACAATGGACCCTACGGAGAGGTCGATGTTTCCTCCGGTGAGGATACAGAGCAACATACCGGTTGCCAGGATGACTACATAGGAGTTCTGGTTGATCAGATTGGAAATATTGGCGGGTGCAAACAAGGACCCCCTGCCAGAGGTGGTGATCATGATCTGGAACAAGATCATGACTGCAAACAGGGCAATCAACATGGTATTTTTCTTCAATGCATTGGCAACGTTAGACTTTGGGGCCATCTTCCTTACTCTCCTTTTCCTGATTTCATGATTGCGAACATAATAGCCTCTTGGGAGGCAGTCTCACGTGGGAACTCCCCGACAATCTTTCCTTCATTCATTACATAGATGCGATCACACATACCCAGGATCTCGGGCATCTCGGATGAAATCATGAGTACAGATTTCCCCTCCGCCACAAGGCCATTGATGATGCAGTAAATTTCATATTTTGCCCCAACATCAATACCCCGGGTTGGTTCGTCGAGGATCAGCACGTCAGGGTCTGCAAACATCCACTTGCTGAGCAAAATCTTCTGCTGGTTCCCACCAGAAAGGTTTGAGACCAACTGGGAAACGCTTGAGCATTTTGTGGAGAGCTTCTCCGTATATTCAACTGCGTATTTCTGTTCCAGGTCAGTATCAAGGACCTCATGGCTGCTGACTTTCTCAAGCTTGGAAAGTGTGGTGTTTTCCCGAATCGGATTGCTGAGGATCAACCCATTTCCCTTGCGGTCCTCCGTTACATAGGCCAAGTGGTGCTCAATGGCATCCTTCACACTATTGAGTACCACTTCCTTGCCATTGAGAAAGAGTGAACCAGAAATATTGGTACCATAGCTTTTCCCAAAGACACTCATGGCAAATTCCGTCCGTCCAGCACCCATCAAGCCGCTGATGCCGACAACCTCGCCCCTGCGGATGGTAATGTTGATATCATCACAGATCTTCCGTCCCTGATAGATCGGATGGAATGCTGTCCAATGTTTCGTCTCAAAGCAGACCTCCCCAATATGGGGTTCCCGTTTCGGGAAACGGTCGGTAAGGCTTCTTCCCACCATGCTCTTGATGATCTCATCCTCACTAAAGCTTCCCCCGTTGTTCTTCTCGAGGGTCTTGATGACAGCTCCATCACGAAGGATGGTGATGCGGTCTGAGACATAGGAGACCTCGTTGATCTTGTGGGAGATGATGATGCTTGTCATTCCGTTGCGCTTGAAGCCCAACAAAAGGTCCAGGAGCTTTCTGGAGTCAGTCTCGTTCAAGGAAGCGGTAGGCTCATCGAGAATCAGCAACCGCACATTCTTGGAAAGCGCCTTGGCAATCTCGACCAGCTGTTGCTTTCCCACGCTGATGTCCTTGATGAGTGTCCTCGAGGATTCCTTCAACCCTACCATCTTGAGCAACTCATCGGCTTTTGCGTAGGTCTTGTCCCAGTCAATGAGCGTATGCTTTGCAATCTCATTGCCGAGGAACATATTCTCTCCAATCGAGAGATAGGGAACCAAAGCAAGCTCCTGATGGATGATCGAGATCCCTTGGCTCTCACTGTCCCTGATCCTATGGAACTCACACACCTTGCCGTCATAGATGATATCACCTTCATAGGTGCCGAATTGGTAGATTCCGCTGAGGACATTCATCAGGGTAGATTTTCCTGCCCCGTTCTCCCCTACCAGTGCGTGTATCTCCCCTTCGGTAATATCCAAATTCACATGACTCAGTGCTATGACACCAGGAAAAACCTTGGTGATGTCTCTCATCTCCAATAGTGTTTTGGACACAGATACCCTCCTTAAGAAATTGCGAGCCAAAGACATCAGGACTTCAGCTACTCACACCATCACATGCGGTAAGGGACGGTGTAATTGAATTGCATATAAAACCTTACATGTAACATTGTATCACCATTTATACGCCAGTTGGTGGGATACTTTGACTCTTTCAAGCTGGTCTTGGCTTGGTATACAGAAAAGAGGCGGCAACTGCCGCCTCCCTTCACAACAGAAACCAATTAGATCTTGAGGTCTGCTTCTTTGTAGTATCCACTGTCGATCAACAGTTCCTTGTAGTTATCAACTGTCGCAAATACTGGGTCACAAAGGTACGAAGGAACAACTCCGGTACCATTGTTGTAGGTCTTCGTATCATTGACTTCAACGGCTGTTCCCTTCAGGATCGAGTTGACCATACCCACTACCTTGGAGGCAAGAGTTCTGGTGTCCTTGAAAATTGACATGCTCTGGATGCCCTGCAACATGTTCTTTACAGCTGGCTTGTCACAGTCCTGTCCTGTCAAGATTGGGAAGTTGCTCTTGGTGTAACCTGCAGCAACCAATGCGTTGGTGATGCCGTTTGCAACAGAGTCATTGGAAGAGAGTACTGCATCAAGCTTCACACCCTTAGGTCCGTAGCCGTTGGCGGTAACAAGGTTTTCCATTCTCTTCTGGGCTTCTTCAGTTGACCAGTTGGGAGTTGCACACTGTGCGAGAGTTGTCTGACCTGATTTCACAACGAGCTTGCCGCTGTCGATATAAGGCTTGAGAATGGACATTGCCCCACCGAAGAAGAAGTTGACGTTGTTGTCATCGGAGGAACCGGTGAACAGTTCGATATTGAATGGGCCCTTGGCATGTTCAAGATCGAGTGCATCACGAATGAATCCACCCTGGATTGTTCCAACCTTGTAGTTGTCGAAGGTTGCATAATAGGTAACTGCGTTACTGTTCATGATCAGGCGGTCATAGGCAATGACGGGAATGTTCTTTTCCTTGGCACTCTTGAGCACTTCGGTCAAAGCAGAACCATCAATGGATGCAATAACCAAAACCCTGCAATTTCCCATGATCATGTTTTCAAGCTGGGCAACCTGGGTCGGGATATCATTGTCACCTGCAAACTGCAGATCAACCTTGTACCCTGCGGCCTCAAGCTGGCTCTTCATGTTAGCACCATCCTGGTTCCAGCGCTGTAGGCTTTGAGTCGGCATGGATACACCAATTTTGGCGACATCGCTAGCTGCGCCAGCTTCCTTGCTGCCCTGTGCATACACAAAAGCAACAGCCATCAAAAGCACCAACAAAATTGTCAATGTTCTCTTCATCTTCAAACTCCTCCGTTTATATTTCGTTCATGTACACGAAACTACCATGCAACGGCCACTGATGGATGTACAAATTATGCACCTATTTTGTTATGTCCCAGTACATTCTCCCGATGGTCTTTAGTATACTCCCATCTCCCACATTTTGATAAAAACTATGTATACTATCAGCCAAGCTGGTTCCTCCATATTTTTATACGGACGAATCTACTCTTAGTGTGATGATACTTCCCATTTGGGGTGTGCATCACTAGCCAAATGCCTAGACTTGCCCTAGGACGTTTGTCCTAGGGACAACAGAAAAACCTCAAAAAAACAAGGAAAAACACAGAAAATCCCCATTGAGCAGGTAAGCCCATCATTTTCCATTGCTGGATATCCGTTACCACATCTTGCCAAAGGAGGCAAACGATAGGGGAAGACCTTGTTCTTGTACTAGTATCAAATTATACTTTGCACATGAAAAACCACCCCCACCTACTGCTCACTATGGGATTGCTCTTGGCCTTCATTGGTAGCGTGCCCCTTCATGCAGAAACCAGCACCTACCAAAAGTACCCGTATGGAATAGGAATGCAACTAGGCCCCTCTATTTGGGGTCTCTCGTACCACCAGCGTTTTGGGGAGAATGCATTGCAAGGGGTTGTGGGCATCACCTATGACCCAGACCACATGTATGAGTCGGTATTGGCCTATACGGTCTCGTTTGATTACCAAAGGACCATATATGGCAATGATTTTGACAAATTCATAGGAGGCCAACTCTACGCGAGTCTTTCATTGGCCCATACAGGGGAGATCCCCTATGATTCTGATTCACAGACAGCAGACCCCTATGTTGCCAAGATCATTGTGGGAGCAGGCTTTGGAGTCGAAATACTCTTTTTCCAAAACTTCTCGCTCCCCATCGAATTCATCTACAATCTTTACTACATCCCTACGGCAAGTAACCTGCATGATGCCTTTGGCATTGACCTGGTTCCCAAAATAGGACTTCGGTACAGATTCAACTAACACTCTCCTATCCTAGTTCCAGCAAGCTCATCCCTACGAGCCACAACCTTTCTTATTGGAGATTGCCGACGGTGCACATCTTCCAATCATCCATCAGTAAATCTTGAAAAGGGTTGAATTCAGGATATCTATGTTCTCAGAAAGAACCAGGTTATGGGCAATTTCAATATCTTGCAAAGGTATGGTTATTTTTGCTTCTACAATTTCTTCCAATGTCTTTACCGCATAATACCCCTGCAAGGCTGGATTTTGGTATACAGCAGCCGTGAGGGTTCCATCTTGCAGGTATGCTGAAATATTTGCATCGATATCATGGAGGATGGTGACGACATTCCGATACCCCGTTGCCTTAAGTGCCTTAAGGAACATGGTATTAAAAGCAGGGATAAGGTATACGGCTTCAACTGAACCATGATAGGAACGGAGGATCTGTTCAAGTTCTGTTGTCTCTTCCTGCTTATTGAGCGTGGCTGAAAAATGTACCACCTCATACGTTACCATAGGATATTTGGTTTCCATCACGCTCCTAAACCCTGCCAACCGCTCAACATTTATGTCGGGAGTTTGGGAATAGATCTTTTCATGCTCATCCACCAGCAAAACAAGTACTCTTTTTTGAGTTGCGAACCGCAGTGTACTACCGATGAAATCAGCAACCAGAGCCCCTCCAGATCCATAGTTTGAACCAATGTACCTGAGCCTTCCGCTTTTTGGAGCATCAGAATTAAATGTTATATAGGGGATGTTTGCTTCTTTGATGGTGTTGATGATCCTTTTCATATCGTACTTCCGCTGGTTTACAAACCCAACCGCAGCCAAGCCGATTTGTATTTCCTCCTTGATGAGGCGGATATACCCTTCAGTATCGTGTTCTGCAACATTGTGGTAGCTAACAACATAATCAAAAGGAACAATCTGTTCACCTGCGATATCGATACCCTTACGGATATCGTCCCAGAAGTAGGTTGGAAGGGTTGAGGAAAATAGGGCAAGACGCTGGATCTTATTTCTTACAAGGACCTGCGAGGCCTTGTGGGGCACATAATTTTTCTCTTTGGCATAGGCGAGCACCCTTTCCTTTAAGGCTGCAGAGACATACCCTGTCCCATTCAATGCCCGTGAAACTGTCAACAATGAGATACCTAACTCTTTTGCAATATCTTTTTGTGTTGTCCGCATGCCTCTTCCTTTGTCTTCCAATGTCGTAATCTAATTCGAATCTCCCTATAATTCAATATTACGGGTCGGGAAAATCAAAGTATGAAAATCATAAATTGACAACCGCCATTTTGTATGTTATACGTATAACATATATTGGTAAGATTGTGTAGTCTCTACACATTTAAGGAGGTCTTACATGAAAAAGGCATTATTGGTACTGAGCGTCATGCTTCTCTTAGTTCCACCTCTGTTTTCAAATGGAGCCAAGGAAACAAGCACCACAAAACCCGTTACTCTGGATGTAATGTTCTATAGCCCAGAACTATCTGAACAATATGATGATATGGTATCAGCATATTTTAAGGAGACTGGAGTCAAACTGGAAATTACAGTTCTACAGACAGACTACCGGTCTGTCCTGACAAGCCGAATCAACACAGGCGATGTCCCTGATGTATTCATGAGCAGCGCCTACGCTGACAACTCAACATACAAGGACTATGTGTATGATCTGACCAACGAGTCATTCATCTCCCAGATCGAACCCTCTGCCCTGCAAGGGGTGACTGTCAATGGAAGAGTGCTAGGCTATCCGTTCCTGGTGCAATCACACTCATTTATCTACAACAAAAAAGTGTTTAAAGATGCAGGTATCACTGTATTGCCAAAGACTTTGAAAGAATTTGAGGATGTTGCCAAGAAACTGCAGGCAAAAGGCATCCAGCCCTTTGCTACAGGATTCAAGGAGTTCTGGGTACTGCCACAAACCGCTTGGCAAGCACTCGCCCCTTCAATCGGGAACTATGGTGGGTATGAGAAATTTGTTGCCAGCCTAAACGATGGGTCCCTGAAATTCAAGGATATCAAGGAGATGAGCCAGGTTTTCGACTTGCTGGACCTCATCAAAGCCTACGGCGGACCAAAACCCAATGAGTCTGACTTCAATGACCAGACATCGTCTCTTGCAACCGGTAAGGTCGGTATCATCCATCAGGGAAACTGGGCGGAAGATACAATCCGCAAGACAAACCCTGAGGTTGAGATTGGATTTTTGGTAGGACCTGCCGGCCAAAATGCCGCAGCTGCGGGAATCATGTTTGACTCCAACCAAACCATCAGGATTGCCAAGGATGGGAAAAACCTATCTGCAGCACTTGATTGGCTAAAATGGCTCACAACAAGTGAATATGGAAAGAATTGGATCCCTACCAAGATCAAGCAGATGTCCCCTATCAAGGGAGCAGGTGCACCTGACTCACAGATAGCTGTCGAGACAGTAGGACAACTTGGTGCAGGTGTTCCTGGATATCCATGGTTCTACCAGATGTGGCCTACTGGAACCGAACAGCAGCTTGGCTCAATTCTGCAAGGCTATTGTGCAGGCCAAACCAATAGGGCCCAGACACTGGATGCACTTGACGCCGCCTATTCCAAAATTGCAAAAGCTTTACAGTAAACACTCTGGCAACGCTTGAAACAACCGGAGAACATTCAGTTCTCCGGTTTTAGGAATTCAAAATTATGACAAGTCTCTCCAAAAAGAAACTGAATAAGGCGGGAGTATTTATAGGATTCACCCTTCCTGCTTTCCTGGCAATCCTCTTATCTGTTGAACTGCCATTTCTCATGAGCATCCTGTATTCATTCACCAAATGGAATGGCCTCGACAAGGTGCCGGTATTCATCGGTTTTGCAAACTACATCGAAGCACTGACGGATGATCCTGCGATGCTTAAAGCCTTGTGGTTCACCATTACGCTTACCTTCTTCACGGTGATAATCACCAACGTATTGGCGCTATTGCTTGCGGTTATCCTTGATAGTGACATTGCAGGAAAAAATTTCCTTAGGGCGGCATTCTACGTACCCAATATCATAAGCCTGATAATCATTGGCTACATTTGGCGCTTCATCTATGGCAATGCCTTTGATTCCTTCTTTGCAGCGACAGGGTTGCCAGTGTTCATGCTCAGCTGGCTTGGCGATACCCATTTGGTCCTATTCAGTGTCGTGATCGTCTCAGTGTGGCATTCTCTTGGGTTCTATCTCGTCGTCTACATTGCTGGACTACAGACAGTACCCAAAGACCTTATTGAAGCTTCCATGATAGATGGTGCCAATCCATTTGCCAGGTTTTTCAAGATCACCCTTCCGATAATAATGCCCTCAGTTACCGTAGCAGTATTTCACTCCCTTTCCAATGGGCTGAAAGCGTTTGATGTAATATTCAGCCTCACCAGTGGTGGGCCTGGCAGTGCCACCACCACGATTGCACTGGACATCTATCGCACGGCCTTTGTCATCAACCGGTTTGGCTATGGCACTGCAAAATCGGTAATCCTCTTCCTGTTGATTTTGGTACTGACATTTTTCCAGGTAAGAATGTTCAAGCAGATGGAGGTGGAGGTATGAAAAAGAGAACACCAGCATCTCTTGCATTGACTGCCGTCACGGCCTTGATCGCAATCCTGTACCTCTACCCGCTTTTTCTTGTGATCATCAACTCATTCAAGACATTCAGCGAAATAACGTCAAACGTGATATCCCTGCCCTCATCCTTGAACCTCAGCAATTTTGTCAAAGCATTTGCCATCATGCAATATCCCCGTTACTTCCTAAACACGTTTATTGCTACAAGCATCGGGGTCGTTGGGGTTGTGACCTTGAGCTCTCTTGCAGGGTTCAAGCTCTCCAGGACAAAGACCCGCTACAGTTGGGTGGTGTTCATGGTCATGATTGCACCAATGATGATCCCATTCCATTCATTTATGATAGCCCTTGTCAAAATTGCCAAATCACTCTCCTTGACCGGTTCCCCAATAGGGTTGGGCGTTCTGTATTGGGGTCTCGGCACCCCCCTTGCCTTATTCCTGTACCATGGATTTGTCAAATCGGTTCCCCAGGAACTGGATGATTGCGCACTCATTGACGGAGCCTCCCCTATTCGAGCTTTCGCTCAGGTCATCTTCCCCTTGTTGCAGCCGGTGACCGTTTCGGTAATTGTCATCAATGCCATGTGGATGTGGAACGACTTTCTCCTGCCTCTCCTGGTCCTCAGTGGCTCGAAAAAGGCTCTTACCTTACAGTTGGCAACCTATAATTTCTTTGGGATGTATAAGATCGATTGGAATTTTGCGATGGCCGGTGTCTTGCTTACCCTTGCTCCAGCTATCCTGTTATACCTGAGTCTGCAAAAACACATTATAAAAGGGATGACTGCAGGTGCAGTCAAAACCTGATTGGAGAATACACAATGAAATTCAGAGATGGGTACTGGGGCATACAAAAAGGGACTTCCCTGATAAACCGAGCAGAAACTCGGGACATCAAGATGACAGATGCTCAGATTACCGTATATTCGAGCATGAAGAAAACACTGCACCGTGGCGATACGCTTAATGCACCCTTGATCACTACGGAATTTTCTTCCCCTGCCAAGGACGTACTACACGTTACCTCCTATAGGTTCAAAGGCCGTCGCCCAACAGGCCCTGCTTTCTCCATCCATAACGATGGGTCCACAACCCCTGTGACCAAGGAAACTGCTGCTTCCCTTGAATTGGAACATGGGGACCTACGGGTAGCAGTCGGAAAAGGCTCCACCGGTGAAATGGCTTTTTTCAGGGGAGACAAAAAACTTACCTCAATTGTGCAAAGGCTCTCCGGCCATATAACCAGGTCAGATGGGAGTGTCTACATGAGTGAGCACCTATCCTTGGGGGTTGGTGAAACCATCTATGGCCTGGGCGAACGGTTTACAGCTTTTGTCAAGAACGGACAGGCCGTCGATATCTGGAATGAGGATGGCGGAACCAGCAGCGAACAGGCATATAAGAACATCCCTTTTTACCTGAGCAGCGCTGGATATGGGGTTTTCATAGCAGACCCGGGGAAGGTGTCGATAGAAGTTGCATCCGAGGTTGTCACCACAGTACAGTTTTCGGTTCCTGGAGAAATACTGGAGTATTACATCATATCAGGAGAAACCTTGAAAGAGGTGCTGGTAAACTATACCAGCCTTACGGGCAAGCCCGCTCTCCCTCCACCTTGGTCCTTTGGGTTATGGCTTACAACCTCTTTTACCACCGACTATGATGAAAAAACCGTCAATTCCTTTGTGGATGGCATGCAGGAACGGAAGATCCCCTTGCACGTATTTCATTTCGACTGTTTCTGGATGAAAGAATACCAGTGGGTTGATTTCACGTGGGACGAAGACAAGTTCCCTGACCCGGTTGGCATGCTATCCCGCCTCAAGGCAAAGGGGCTGCACATCTGTGTTTGGATCAACCCCTATATCGCCCAGAAATCCAGGTTGTTTGATGAAGGGATGAAAAACGGGTATCTGGTCCTTACACCGGAGGGCAATGTTTGGCAGTGGGACAGATGGCAAGCAGGGATGGCCCTTGTTGACTTTACCAATCCCCAGGCTGTTTCATGGTACCAGGCGAAATTACAGGTGCTGCTCGATATGGGCGTCGATACCTTCAAGACAGATTTTGGTGAA
The DNA here is from genome assembly GCF_032144095.1 of Sphaerochaeta sp. PS. Taxonomy (NCBI): domain Bacteria; kingdom Pseudomonadati; phylum Spirochaetota; class Spirochaetia; order Spirochaetales; family Sphaerochaetaceae; genus Sphaerochaeta; species Sphaerochaeta sp. PS. The sequence continues at coordinate 2,238 of NZ_JAVSNJ010000003.1, read as the reverse complement.
AGGATTCCAACCAATGTTGTCTATTATGACCATTCAGATGCAATCAAGATGCATAACTACTATACCCAACTGTATAACCAGTCGGTATTCGAGCTCCTTGAAAAGGCGAGAGGCAAACATGAAGCAGTCGTATTTGCACGATCGGCAACGGCAGGAGGGCAACAATTCCCAGTTCACTGGGGTGGCGATTGCTCTGCAACCTATGAATCAATGGCAGAAAGCTTGAGAGGAGGGCTTTCCCTATCGTGTTCAGGATTCGGGTTCTGGAGCCATGATATCGGGGGATTCGAACTGACGGCAACGCCTGACCTGTTTAAGCGATGGGTAGCTTTTGGGCTCCTCTCCTCGCACAGCCGTCTCCATGGCAATGAATCATATAGGGTACCTTGGAATTATGATGAGGAGGCGAGCTTGGTACTCAAGCATTATGTTGAACTGAAATCTTCCCTCATGCCCTATATTTTTGCCCAATCCTGCATCACCCATCAAACAGGAATTCCTTTGATGAGGCCTATGATACTTGAATTTTCCGATGACCCTTCCTGTCCCTATGTCGACCGTCAGTATATGTTGGGGGATACCTTGTTGGTCGCCCCGATATTCTCGAATACAGGAGAGGTATCCTACTACCTACCTCAAGGGCGATGGACCAATTTCCTGACTGGAGAACCAGTCAATGGAGGGAAATGGGTACGGGAAAGACATGGGTACTTTACCCTTCCTCTCATGGTAAGGGAAAATAGTGTTCTGGCCGTTGGCTCCAACAACCAAAGGCCCGATTATGACTACGCTGACGGGGTCACGTTCCACGTATTCACCCTCAATTCAGTTGCTTCTTCACAGGTCTTCAATGCTCAAGGCGAAGTAGATGCATCCTTCACGATAGAAAAAACAGAGCGAGGGTATAGCGTCCGTTATACAGGAACCAGGAAGCCTTGGAACATACTGTTCCGATCCCTATCCACCATAGAGAGCACAAGTGCTGGAACCTTTTCTGCCACTACCAACGGGATCCTTGTCGCAATCCCAAAAGGGAGTACGGCAATAGAAATTATTGAATAATGCCAAAGCACCTCTTCCACCGCAAAACAGGTGGAGGAGGTGTCGTCGCATTCTGGAAAAGATTCCCACTATTCAGAATTCATTTTGTAGTATACTACCCCCACCTATGCAGACAAGGAGCAACACGATGGGACAGATGCACTACAAGACACTAGGAAAAACAGGGATACAGGTATCAGAGCTCTGTTTTGGGACCATGTCCTTTGGAGGGAGGGCTGACAAGACTACTTCCAAGGAGATGTATCAGCAGTGCCGAGACGCAGGCATCAACTTCTTCGACTGTGCCAATGTCTACCAGAAAGGGGTTGCAGAGGAGTATCTGGGCGAGTTCATCCAGGAGGAGAGGCACAATGTGGTCATCACCTCGAAAGGGGGCTCTCTCATGGCCGATGGCCCGAATGGGAGAGGAAGTTCACGCAAGCACCTGACCCAATCCCTACATGACAGCCTCAGAAGGTTGAGGACCGACTACCTGGATGTCTACTTCATCCACCATTACGATCCTCTTACCCCCATGGAGGAGGTGCTCAGGACCCTCGACGACTTCATCTCCCAAGGGAAAGTGCTCTCAGTGGGTGTCAGCAACTTTGCTGCCTGGCAGGTTGCCCGCATGCTGGGCATCGGGGAGCTCAAGGGCCTCACCTCCATCCATTGCCTCCAACCCATGTACAACATTGCAAAACGGCAGTCAGAGGTTGAACTGCTCCCTCTTGCCAAGGCGGAGAACCTTGGGGTATTCAGCTACAGCCCGCTGGGAGGAGGATTGTTGACAGGCCGTTATGGATCGGACATCAAAGCCTCTGCTGGACGCCTGGTCGAGAACAAGACCTACCAGAAACGATATGATGGCGAATTTTACCTGCACCTGGCTACAGAGTTCACACGCCTGGCCAAGGAACGTGGAGTAGAACCTGCTAGCCTGGCGGTAGCCTGGGTAGCGTCAAATCCTGCCATTACGGCTCCAATCCTGGGAGCGGCAAATCCAAGCCAGCTACAATCCTCTCTTGCATCAATAGACATTACGATCGACGAGCAACTGAAGGCAGAAATAGATACAATTAGCCCCCCACCTCCACCTGCAACTGACAGAAGCGAGGAAACCAGGGCCTGATACAACAATACAACCCATTCCATACGGGACTATACCGTTTCCATGTTGTTTTGGTGAATAATTTT